>NZ_BAAAGU010000011.1:0-121706 GCF_039524635.1 Streptomyces thermocarboxydovorans
GAAGTCGAGAGTGGGGGAGGGTGGGCGATGGGGGTGCCCCCGCTCGAGCGCAGCCGAGAGTGGGGGAGGCACCCCCTGCAGCGGGGCCAGCGCCTACCCACCCCCGCCCAGCACCCACCCCGGGCGCCCATCCCAGGCACACCACGGCAGCTCAGGACCCGCCCCCGTCACCCCCATCCTGCCCATACCCCCGCAACCGCTCCGCCACCTCATCAAGCTGAGCCGGCGAGAGCAGACTCGGCGTACGCCCCGGCACGGCAGACGCGGTCAGCCAAACCCGGCACATCCACTCCAGCTGCGCAGTCCGGTCATAGGCCTGGGTCAGCGTCGAGCCATACGTCACAGTCCCGTGGTTCTGCAAAAGGCAACCCGTGCGCCCGCTCAGCGCATCGAGCATGTTCTCGGCCAACTCCTCCGTCCCGTAAGTCGCATAGCGGGCAACCCGGACGGGCCCGCCGAGGGCCGCGGCCATGTAGTGGATCAGCGGGAGCTCGTGGACGAGCGTGGAGACGGCCGTCGCGTGCACGGCGTGGGTGTGGACGACGGCGCGGGCGTCGGTCGCGCGGTACACCGCCAGATGCATGGGCAGTTCGCTGGTCGGCACGAGCGTGCCGAGGACCTGGCGGCCGGTGAGGTCGACGCCGGTCACGTCGTCCGGCGTGAGCCGGTCGTAGGGCACTCCGGACGGTGTGACCAGGACCGTTTCCCCGACGCGCACCGAGACGTTGCCGGAGGTGCCGACGACCAGACCCTCGGCGGCGGTCCGGCGCGCGGTGTCCACCAGGTCGGCCCAGGCGCGTGCCTCCTCCTCGCTCACACGCCGCCTTCGCGATTCCCCCACGTCCCCCGCACCGTTTCCGACGCCACTGGCGTCACGCCGGTCGTCCCGCTGCTCAGCCATACCGTGATCCTGCCAGGAGTCCTCCAGGGCCCTTTGAGCCAGGGCACTTTAGGGCGGAATGCGACCCTCCGTAAGGGTGCATATCCCCCATTTCGACCAGCGGAATCACCTTGGCCGGAGATCGTCCCGTATTCAACGATCTTCCAGTAGCGTCGAGGCGTTCACGTGCACATCGCCATATCCGGGGGGAAACAATGGCCCGTGATCGCATGCCGGCGTCCCGTCGCCGCCGCAGGCTCCTCACCGCCTCCGTGGCCGCGCTCGCGCTCGGCGGGACCGTCCTCGCCGAGGCGCCGGCCACCTCGGCGAGCCGCCCGAAGGGGCACGACGTCTCGTCGCACCAGAAGAGCGTGAACTGGCAGAAGGCGAGGTCCAAGGGCGCCCGGTTCGTCTACGTCAAGGCGACCGAGTCCACCACCTACCGCAATCCGTACTTCCGGCAGCAGTACGACGGCTCCCGCAGGGCCGGGCTGATCCGCGGCGCCTATCACTTCGCGCTGCCGGACCGGTCCTCGGGCCGGACCCAGGCGGCCTGGTTCGTACGCAACGGGGGCGCCTGGAGAGCCGACGGGCGCACGCTGCCGCCCGCTCTCGACATCGAGTACAACCCGTACGACCGCAAGGAGAAGTGCTACGGGCTGAGCAAGGCCCGGATGACCGCCTGGATCCGCTCGTTCAGCAACGAGGTCCACCGGCGCACCGGGCGCCGTCCTGTGATCTACACCACCACCCACTGGTGGCGGACCTGCACCGGCAACAGCCCCGCCTTCGGCCGGGACCACCCGCTGTGGATCGCCCGTTACAGCAGGTCGGGGCCGGGTGCGCTGCCGGCGGGCTGGTCGTCGTGGACGTTCTGGCAGTACGACAACAGCGGCACTCTTCCGGGTGACCAGAATTACTTCAACGGGTCGCTCGGCCGGCTGAAGGCACTGGCACGGGGGGACTGAGCGGCCGTCTCGCCGCGCCGTCGCGGGGCCGGGCGTACCGTACGGGTCCGGCCCCGCCGTCCGGCGGAACAACAGCCGCCCCTTCCGGTCACCGCCGTGCCCCTCCCAGTTCATCTTCCGTTCACCCTGGTTACCTACGTTCGACCAGCCAATGACCTCGAACGATTGCCTGGGTAAATGGAAAGCTTCTCGCTGATCCTCGCGATTGTGGTGGTGACCGCACTCGCGTTCGATTTCACGAACGGTTTCCACGACACCGCGAACGCGATGGCAACGACCATTTCGACCGGTGCGATGAGGCCCAAGGCGGCAGTGGCCATGTCCGCCGTCCTCAACCTTGTCGGTGCATTTCTCTCGGTGGAGGTCGCCAACACGATCTCCAAGGGTCTCGTCGACGAGACCGGCATCCGTCCCGAGGTCATCTTCGCCGCCCTGGTCGGCGCGATCCTCTGGAACCTCCTCACCTGGCTGGTCGGTCTGCCGTCCAGCTCCTCGCACGCCCTGATGGGCGGTCTGATCGGCGCCACCGTCGCCACCGCCGGAATCGGCGCGGTGCACGGCGGCGTGCTGGTCACCAAGGTGCTGATCCCGGCGCTCGCCGCCCCGCTGGTGGCCGGCATCGCCGCGATGCTCGCCGCCCGGCTGACCTACCGCCTCGGCCGGAAGGCCGACGGCAAGGCCGCCGAGAAGGGCTACCGGGCCGGGCAGATCGCCTCCGCCGGCCTGGTCTCCCTGGCCCACGGCACCAACGACGCCCAGAAGACGATGGGCATCATCACCCTCGCCCTGATCGCCGGCGGCGCCCTCGCCCCCGACTCCGACCCGCCGCTGTGGGTCATCCTCTCCGCGGGCGTCGCCATCGCCCTGGGCACCTACCTCGGCGGCTGGCGCATCATCCGCACCATGGGCAAGGGCCTGACCGACCTTCAGCCGCAGCAGGGCTTCGCCGCCCAGACCAGCGCCGCCACGGTCATCCTGGCCTCCTCCCACCTCGGCTTCTCCCTGTCCACCACGCACTCCGTCTCCGGCTCGGTCATGGGCGCGGGCCTCGGCCGCAAGGGCGGCGTGGTCCGCTGGTCGACCGCCACCCGGATGTTCGTCGCCTGGGGTCTGACGCTGCCCGCCGCCGCGCTCGTCGCCGCTCTCGCCGAGTGGGTCTGCGGCTTCGGCGACTGGGGCACCGTCCTGGTGGCCGTCTTCCTGGTCGCCTCCAGCGCCGCGATCTGGAAGATCTCCCGGCGCGAGGTGGTCGACCACACCAACGTCAACGCCCCCGAGACCCCGGCCGAGGAGCCGGCCGGCGTGGTGACCCAGGCCATCGCCGCCGTCACCCCGCCGCCCACCGGCGCCCTCGAGGAGGAGCTGACGGCCACCGTCTCTGCCCCCACCGCTCCTGCCCCCACCGCTCCGGCGCCCGCCGACCCGGCGAACCCGCCGGCGAAGACCACCGTCTGACCGCCCCGTCCCTCACCCGGGCTCACGAAGGAAAGCAGCAGAGCAATGAAGATCGACTGGGCGGCCCTCGGTTCCGTCTTCGGCGTCAGCCTCGTGGTCACGGTGGCACTGGTGGCGCTGTTCACACTCGGCATCACCGGCCTGTCCCGCCGCGAACGGGCCGCCGAGCAGGGCCGGTCCGCGGCCCTGGCGCTCACCGGTGCCTACGCCTGCTTCGCCGCCTGCGCGGCGGCGGTGGGCTACGGGATCTATCTGATCATGGCAGCCTGATCCCCGCGAGCGTTTCCGGAGGGTGGTGCGAGGCGATGCCTCGCACCACCCTTTCGCGCTCCCCCACCCGAACCCCTCTGTGGGCCTCAGCACACTTCAGCCTCGCAGGTCAACGGCAAGTTGACGGCCCTTCCGGGGGCGTGGTGGACTGCCGGAGCCAAGTGCGGCGGCAGGAGAGGAAGCCGGTGGAAGTCCGGCGCGGTCCCGCCACTGTCACCGGGGTGACCAACCCCGGGAGCCAGGAACTCTCACCGCCGGTCTCGTCGAACCAGGGCGCGGACACCCTGAGTGAGGACATATATCGCCATGCGCGGCTGCCTGTTGAGGTCGATCAGCGACGCACCGCCCCGTACCGGGGCACCCCGGAGCATTCCCACCGGATCCGTCACCGGCTGAACCCATGGGTGCCGATCGCGTGTTCGCGTACGGCTCCGCCGCCGGCTTCCTCGGCGACCTGCTGCTCGGCGATCCCCGCCGCGGGCATCCGGTCGCGGCTTTCGGGCGGGCCGCGGCTGCCGTGGAACGTGTGCTGTGGCGGGACCATCGCGGCTGGGGCGCCGCGCACACCGCCGTCTGCGTCGGCGGGACGGTCGCCCTGGGCGGCCTGGCCGCCCGCTGCGTACGCCGCTCCCCCGCCGCCTCTCTCGCCCTGACCGGCGTCGCCACCTGGGCCGTGGTGGGCGGCACCTCGCTCGCCCGGGAGGCCCGCGCCATCGCCCGTGCCCTTCAGGCCGGTGACGTGAAGGCGGCCCGGGCACGGCTGCCGCATCTGTGCGGGCGCGACCCGCAGGCGCTGGACGCCGACGGCATCGCCCGCGCGGTGGTGGAGTCCGTCGCCGAGAACACCTCCGACGCGGTGGTCGGCGCCCTGGTGTGGGGTGCCGTCGGCGGGGTGCCGGGGCTGCTCGGCTTCCGCGCCGTCAACACGCTGGACGCCATGGTCGGCCACAAGTCGCCGCGCTACCGCCGCTACGGCTGGGCGTCGGCCCGCCTTGACGACCTGGCGGGCTGGCCGGGGGCGCGGCTGACCGCCGCCCTGGCCGCGCTCGCCGGTCCGGACCCGAAGGGCGCGGTGCGGGCCTGGCGGGCGGACGCCGCCAAGCACCCGAGCCCCAACGCGGGCCCCGTGGAAGCCTCGTTCGCGGGCGCGCTGGGTGTGCGGCTCGGCGGCACGCTGTCCTACGGCGGGCGCATCGAGCACCGGCCGGTGCTCAACGGGCAGGGGCGCGCGGTGACCGTGCCCGACATCGAACGGGCGGTACGGCTCTCCCGAAGGGTCGGCTGGCTCGCGCTGGGCGCCGGCGCCGTGGCGCGCAGGCTCATGAAGGGACGGGGCGCATGAACGGTGGGGGGCTGCTGGTCGCCGGGACCACCTCGGACGCCGGCAAGAGCGTGGTGACCGCCGGCATCTGCCGCTGGCTGGTCCGTCAGGGCGTCAAGGTGGCGCCGTTCAAGGCGCAGAACATGTCGCTGAACTCGTTCGTGACCCGGGAGGGCGCCGAGATCGGCCGGGCGCAGGCCATGCAGGCGCAGGCCTGCCGGCTGGAGCCCACGGCGCTGATGAACCCGGTGCTGCTCAAGCCCGGCGGGGAGCAGAGCAGCCAGGTGGTGCTGCTCGGCAAACCGGTCGGCGAGCTGAGCGCACGCGGCTACCACGGCGGACGCCAACAGCGGCTGCTGGGCACCGTGCTGGACTGCCTTGCGCAGTTGCGGGGCACGTATGACGCGGTGATCTGTGAGGGGGCGGGCAGCCCGGCGGAGATCAATCTGCGCCGGACCGACATCGTGAACATGGGGATCGCGCGGGGCGCGCGGCTCCCCGTGCTGGTCGTCGGCGACATCGACCGCGGCGGTGTCTTCGCCTCCTTCTTCGGCACCGTCGCCCTGCTCTCCCGCGAGGACCAGAAGCTGGTCGCCGGCTTCCTGGTGAACAAGTTCCGCGGCGACGTGTCGCTGCTTCAGCCGGGCCTCGACATGCTGCACGGCCTCACCGGGCGGCGCACCTACGGGGTGCTGCCGTTCCGGCACGGGCTCGGCATCGACGAGGAGGACGGGCTGCGGGTCTCGCTGCGCGGCGCGGTGCGCGAGTCGCAGGTGGCCGCGCCGGTCGGCGAGGACGTGCTGCGGGTCGCGGTGTGCGCGGTGCCGCTGATGTCCAACTTCACCGACGTGGACGCGCTCGCCGCCGAACCGGGCGTCGTGGTGCGGTTCGTGGACCGTCCCGAGGAGCTGGCGGACGCCGACCTGGTGGTGGTCCCAGGAACCCGCGGCACCGTGCGGGCGCTTGAGTGGCTGCGCGAACGGGGCCTGGCGGAGGCGCTGGTGCGCCGGGCGGCCGAGGGACGTCCCGTGCTCGGCATCTGCGGCGGTTTCCAGATCCTCGGCGAGCACATCGAGGACGAGGTGGAGAGCCGCCGGGGCCGGGTGACCGGGCTCGGGATCCTGCCGGTACGGGTGCGGTTCGCCCGCGAGAAGACCCTTACCCGGCCCGCCGGCCAGGCCCTCGGAGAACGCGTCGAGGGCTACGAGATCCACCACGGCATCGCCGAAGTCCTCGGTGGTGAGACGTTCATCTCCGATGACCATGGACACAGCCTGGACGGCTGCCGGGTCGGGCACACCTGGGGCACCCACTGGCACGGCTCGCTGGAGTCGGACGGCTTCCGGCGTGCGTTCCTGCGCGAGGTGGCCGCCGCCGCGGGCCGCCGCTTCACACCCGCCCCCGACACCTCCTTCGCCGAGCTGCGCGAACAGCAGCTGGACCGGCTCGGCGACCTGATCGAACAGCACGCGGACACGGACGCGCTGTGGCGGCTCATCGAGTCCGGCGCGCCGCAAGGACTGCCCTTCATCCCACCGGGAGCGCCCGCATGAGCACTGTGTTGTTGTTGTCGACCGCCGACACCGATCTGCTGGCGGCGCGGGCCGGCGACGCCGAGTACCGGATCGGCAACCCGACCCGCGTGGACGTCACCGACGAGCTGCCCGCGCTGCTGGACGGCGCGGACATCGCCGTGGTGCGGCTGCTCGGCGGCAAGCGGGCCTGGGAGGACGGGCTGGCCGCGGTGAAGGCCTCGGGCGTCCCGGCCGTGCTGCTCGGCGGAGAGGCCGTGCCCGACGCCGAGCTGATGGCCGAGTCGACGGTGCCCGCCGGTGTGGTGGCCGAGGCGCTGCGCTACCTGGTCGAGGGCGGGCCGGACAACCTCACCCAGCTGGCCCGCTTTCTGTCCGACACCGTGCTGCTCACCGGCGAGGGCTTCGACGAGCCACGGAAGATGCCCGCCTTCGGCGTGCACGGCGAACGCCCCCTGCTCGACGGCCGCCCGACCGTCGGCGTGCTCTTCTACCGGGCGCACGAGCTGAGCGGCAACACCGCTTTCGTCGACACCCTGTGCGACGCGATCGAGGCCCGCGGCGCCAACGCCCTTCCCGTGTACTGCGGTTCACTGCGCGGCGCGGACCCGGAGCTGTACACGCTGCTGTCGAAGGCCGACGCGCTGGTCGCCACCGTGCTCGCCGCCGGCGGCACCCACGCCTCGCAGGCGTCCGCCGGCGGCGACGAAGAGACCTGGGACATCGGCGCCCTCGCCGACCTCAACATCCCCGTGCTGCAAGGACTGTGCCTGACCTCCCCGCGCGCCGCCTGGGAGGAGTCGGACGCCGCGCTGTCCCCCATGGACGCGGCGATGCAGGTCGCCATCCCGGAGTTCGACGGACGGCTGATCACCGTGCCGTTCTCCTTCAAGGAGCAGGGCCCGGACGACGTACCGGTGTACGTCGCCGACCCGGAGCGGGCCGCGCGGGTCGCCGGGATCGCCGTGCGCCATGCGGCGCTGCGGCACAAGCCGAACGCCGAGAAGAAGCTGGCGCTGGTCTTCACCGCCTACCCGACCAAGCACTCCCGGGTCGGCAACGCGGTCGGCCTGGACACCCCCGCCTCGGCCGTACGCGTCCTGGACGCGCTCCGCGACGCCGGCTACTCGCTCACCGACTACCCGTCCGGCGGCGACGAGCTGATCCACCGGCTGATCGAGGCCGGCGGTCACGACGTGGAGTGGCTGACCGAGGAGCAGCTGGCCGCGGCTCCCGCACGGGTGCCACTCGCCGACTACCGGGCCTGGTTCGACAAGCTCGACCCCGAGCTGCGGGAGGCGATGACCGAGGCATGGGGCGAACCGCCGGGCTCGCTCTATGTCGACGGTGACGACATCGTGCTGGCGGCCCTGCAGTTCGGGAACGTGGTCGTGATGATCCAGCCGCCGCGCGGCTTCGGGGAGAACCCCATCGCGATCTACCACGACCCCGACATGCCGCCCTCCCACCACTACTTGGCCGCCTACCGCTGGCTGGAGAACACCTTCGGCGCCGACGCCATCGTGCACATGGGCAAGCACGGCACCATGGAGTGGCTGCCCGGCAAGGGCCTCGGCCTGAGCGCGGGCTGCGCACCGGACGCGGTGCTCGGCGACCTGCCGCTGGTCTACCCGTTCATCGTCAACGACCCCGGCGAGGGCACCCAGGCCAAGCGCCGCGGACACGCCACCGTGGTGGACCATCTGGTCCCGCCGATGGCCCGCGCCGACACCTACGGCGACCTGGCCAAGCTGGAGCAGCTGCTCGACGAGTACGCCTTGGTCTCCGACCTGGACCCGGCGAAGGCACCGGCGGTACGGGCGCAGATCTGGACCCTGGTCAAGGCCGCCGAGCTCCACCACGACCTGCATGTGGACGAACAGCCGGACGACGACGAGTTCGACGAGTTCGTCATGCACATCGACGGCTACCTCTGTGAGATCAAGGACGTGCAGATCAGGGACGGCCTGCACGTCCTGGGCGGCGGCCCGGTCGGTGAGCCGCGCGTCAACCTGGTGCTGGCGGTGCTGCGCGCCTCCCAGGTGTGGGGCGGTCAGGCCGACGCGCTGCCCGGCCTGCGGGCCGCGCTGGCCGAGCACTTCGGGCTCGCGGAGAAGGAGCTGCTGGTCGAGCCGGGCGCCCCGGTGAAGGTGCCGGCGGAGCTGACCGACCTCGTCGACGGGCCCTCCCGTACGGCCGCCGACGCGATCGATCTGCTGGAGCAGCTGTGCCGCCGGATCGCCGAGGGCATGGAGGAGCGCGGCTGGGCGGCCGACCAGGCGCCGGACCTGGTGCGCGAGGTGCTGGGCACCGAACTCCCCGCCGCCGTGGCCGTGCTGCGCTTCGCCTGCGAGGAGGTCGTACCGCGCCTGGCCCGCACCACGGACGAGATCACCCACATCCTGCGGGCCCTGGACGGCGGTTACGTCCCCGCGGGCCCCTCCGGCTCCCCGACCCGCGGCCTGGTCAATGTCCTCCCCACCGGCCGCAACTTCTACTCCGTCGACCCCAAGGCGATCCCCTCCCGGCTGAGCTGGGAGGTCGGGCAGTCGCTCGCCGACTCGCTGGTCCAGCGGTATCTGCGGGACACCGGCGAGTATCCGAAGTCCGTCGGCCTCACCGTGTGGGGCACCTCCGCGATGCGCACCCAGGGCGACGACATCGCCGAGATCCTGGCCCTGCTGGGCTGCCGCCCGGTGTGGGACGACGCCTCGAGGCGGGTCACCGGCTTCGAGATCGTGCCGCTGAAGGAGCTGGGCCGGCCGCGCATCGACGTCACGGTCCGCATCTCCGGCTTCTTCCGGGACGCCTTCCCGCACGTGGTCGGACTGATCGACGACGCGGTACGCGCGGTGGCGGAGCTGGACGAGCCGGCCGAGTCCAACTACGTACGGGCGCACGTGGCGGAGGACACCGCCGCCCACGGCGACCGGCGGCGCGCGACGGCCCGCATCTTCGGCTCCAAGCCGGGCGCCTACGGGGCGGGCCTGCTGCCGCTCATCGACGCCCGCAACTGGCGCAGCGACGCGGACCTCGCCGAGGTGTACGCGGTGTGGGGCGGCTACGCCTACGGGCGCGGACTCGACGGACGCGCGGCACGCGGCGACATGGAGACGGCGTTCAAGCGGATCGCCGTGGCCGCGAAGAACGTCGACACCCGCGAGCACGATCTCGTCGACGCCGACGACTACTTCCAGTACCACGGCGGCATGGTCGCCATGGTGCGCCATCTGACCGGGGCGAGCCCCGAGGCGTACGTCGGCGACTCCGCCACACCGGACCAGGTGAAGACCCGCACCCTGGGCGAGGAGACGCACCGGGTGTTCCGGGCGCGGGTGGTCAACCCGCGCTGGATGGCGGCGATGAGACGGCACGGCTACAAGGGCGCCTTCGAGATGGCGGCGACCGTGGACTACCTGTTCGGGTACGACGCCACGGCCGGGGTCGTGGACGACTGGATGTACGAGCGGCTCGCGTCTGAGTACGTCTTCTCGGCAGAGAACCAGGAGTTCATGCGGAAGTCCAACCCGTGGGCACTGAGGGGCATCGCGGAACGGCTCCTGGAGGCGGCGGACCGCGGGCTGTGGGGGGAGCCGGACCAGGAGACCCTGGACCGGCTCCGAGCGACCTACCTCGAGCTTGAGGCAGACCTGGAGGGCGACGAATGAACGCCCTCAACACCCCCGCGACGGCGGGGACCACTGGATGTACGAGTAACTCAGTGCCGAGTACGTCGGACCACCCCCGCGACGGCGAGGACCAGGTCTCGATGGTGGCTGCGTCGTCGACGCAGAAGCTGCCGTCGCCGCGGGAAGCACCCGAAGGAGTGAGCGCGCAGTGACCACCCCATTTCCGTTCACGGCCGTCGTCGGCCAGGACGACCTGCGGCTCGCTCTGCTGCTGAACGCGGTGTCGCCCGCGGTCGGCGGCGTGCTGGTGCGCGGTGAAAAGGGCACCGCGAAGAGCACAGCAGTACGGGCCCTTTCGGCGCTGCTGCCCGAGGTCGCCGTGGTGCCGGGCTGCCGGTTCTCCTGCGATCCCGCCGCGCCCGACCCCGGCTGCCCGGACGGGCCGCACGAGAGCGGGGGTGGCACGACGCGTCCCGCGCGGATGGTCGAGCTGCCGGTGGGCGCCTCCGAGGACCGGCTCGTCGGGGCGCTCGACATCGAGCGGGCGCTGGCGGAGGGCGTGAAGGCTTTCGAGCCGGGTCTGCTGGCAGAGGCGCATCGCGGGATCCTCTACGTCGACGAGGTCAATTTGCTGCATGACCATCTGGTGGACCTGCTGCTGGACGCGGCGGCCATGGGCGCTTCGTACGTCGAGCGTGAAGGCGTCTCCGTACGGCATGCGGCGCGGTTCCTGCTGGTCGGGACCATGAATCCCGAGGAAGGGGAGCTCAGGCCCCAGCTCCTCGACCGCTTCGGCCTGACCGTGGAGGTCGCGGCCTCGCGGGAGCCGGAGACCAGGGTGGAGGTCGTACGGCGGCGGCTCGCCTACGACGCCGACCCGGCGGCCTTCGCCGCGCGGTGGGCCGAGGAGGAGGCCGCCGTACGGCAACGCATCGTCGCCGCACGGGAGTTGCTGCCTGAGGTGCGGCTCGGTGACGGGGCGTTGCGGCAGATCGCGGCGACCTGCGCGGCCTTCGAGGTGGACGGCATGCGCGCCGACATCGTGATGGCGCGGACGGCGACCGCGCTGGCGGCGTGGGCCGGGCGGACGGACGTGCTGGCGGAGGACGTGCGGCAGGCGGCGCTGCTGGCGCTGCCGCACCGCCGGCGCCGCAATCCGTTCGACGCGCCGGGCCTGGACGAGGACAAGCTCGACCAGACGCTGGAGGAGTTCTCCGGGGACGACGATCCCGACCCGGACGGGGACGGTGGCGGTCCCGGTGGTGGCGGTGGGCAGCCGGAGCCGGACGAGGGGCCTGCGGGCGGGGGCAGCGGTGCCCGGCCCGAGGCCGGGGAGGACGGGGAGCCGCAGCCGTCGGGTGCCGGGGAGCAGTCGGCGGTACGGGCGGCGGAGCCGTTCCGCACCAAGGTGTTCAGCGTGCCCGGGATCGGTCAGGGTGCCGCGGGGCGGCGTTCGCGGGCGCGGACCGAGCACGGGCGGACCATGGGCGCCCAGCGGCCCCGGGGCGCGCTGACCAAGCTGCATCTGGCCGCCACCGTGCAGGCCGCCGCCCCGCACCAGCGGGCGCGGGGCCGGTCGGGGCGCGGTCTGGTCGTGCGCCGCGACGATCTGCGGCAGGCGAGGCGCGAGGGGCGCGAATCCAACCTCGTGCTCTTCGTCGTGGACGCCTCCGGCTCGATGGCCGCGCGGCAGCGGATGAGCGCCGTGAAGGGTGCCGTGCTGTCGCTGCTGCTGGACGCCTATCAGCGGCGGGACAAGGTGGGTTTGGTGACCTTCCGCGGGACGGGTGCCGAAGTGGCGCTGCCGCCCACCTCGTCCGTGGACGCGGCGGCGGCCCGGCTGGAGTCGCTGCCCACGGGCGGCCGCACCCCGCTGGCGGCGGGGCTGCTGCGCGCGCACGAGGTGCTGCGGGTGGAGCGGCTGCGGGATCCGGCGCGGCGTCCGCTGCTGGTGGTGGTGACCGACGGGCGGGCCACCGGTGGTCCGGAGCCGGTCGTGCTGGCCGGCCGGGCCGCGCGGCTGTTCGCGGCGGACGGGGTCGCCTCCGTGGTCGTGGACTGCGAGTCGGGTCCGGTGCGGCTGGGGCTCGCCGGGCAGCTGGCCGGTGAGCTGGGCGGCACCGCGGTGACGCTGGACGAGCTGCGCGCCGACTCGATCGCCGGGCTGGTCAAGGACGTACGAAGGAGGGCCGCGTAGTGCCGCAGGGACAGCCGAGTGTGGTGCCGGACGACGGGCTGACGACTCGTCAGCGGCGGCACCGTCCGCTGGTGATCGTGCACACGGGCATCGGGAAGGGCAAGTCCACCGCCGCCTTCGGGCTGGCGCTGCGGGCCTGGAACCAGGGGTGGCCGATCGGGGTGTTCCAGTTCGTCAAGTCGGCGAAGTGGAAGGTCGGCGAGGAGCGGGCGCTGCGGGTGCTCGGGAACTCCGGTGAGGGCGGGACCGTCGCCTGGCACAAGATGGGCGAGGGCTGGTCCTGGGTGCAGCGCGACGCGCAGATGGACAACGCGGAGAAGGCCCGCGAGGGCTGGGAGCAGGTCAAGCGGGACCTGGCCGCCGAGACGTACCGGCTGTACGTGCTGGACGAGTTCGCCTACCCGATGCACTGGGGCTGGGTGGACACCGACGAGGTCGTGGAGGTGCTGCGCGGCCGCCCGGGCACGCAGCACGTCGTGATCACGGGGCGGAACGCGCCGGAGAAGCTGGTCGCCTGCGCGGATCTGGTGACGGACATGTCGAAGGTCAAGCACCCTATGGACGCCGGGCAGAAGGGGCAGAGGGGCATCGAGTGGTGACGTCCCCTGCCCGTGTCCCCCGGCTGGTGATCGCGGCGCCGTCGTCCGGCAGCGGCAAGACGACCGTGGCCACCGGGCTGATGGCCGCGCTCACCGCGCGGGGGCTGTCCGTGTCCCCGCACAAGGTGGGGCCGGACTACATCGACCCCGGGTACCACGCGCTCGCCACCGGCCGGGTGGGGCGGAACCTCGACGCGTATCTGTGCGGGCCGGAGCTGATCGCTCCGCTGTTCCTGCACGGGGCGCGCGGCTGCGACATCGCGGTGGTCGAGGGCGTGATGGGGCTGTACGACGGTGCCGCCGGGGAGGGTGAACTGGCGTCCACCGCGCAGGTCGCGAAGCTGCTGGGGGCGCCGGTGGTGCTCGTGGTGGACGCGTCGTCGCAGTCGCGGTCGGTGGCGGCGCTGGTGCACGGGTTCGTGAGCTGGGATCCGGAGGTGCGGGTCGGGGGCGTGATCCTGAACAAGGTGGCCTCGGACCGGCACGAGGAGTTGTTGCGGGAGGCGCTGGAGTCGGTGGGGGTGCCGGTGCTGGGCGCCTTGCGACGGGCTGAGCGGGTGAGTACGCCGTCTAGGCATCTCGGGTTGGTTCCGGTTGCCGAGCGGGGGCTGTTGGCGGTTGAGGCGGTTGCGGCGATGGCTGCGAGCGTTTCAGCGGGGTGTGATCTGGACGCGGTTGTCTCGTTGGCGCGTACTGCCGGTGCCGTACCAGGGGGCGCTGCCCCCTGGACCCCCGCCTTGCCCGCCCACCACCCGAAGCTGTCGGCTGAAAAGGCTGACGAGGCTCGTCCGGAGCCCCGCGCTTCGGAGCGACCCGTCGTGGCCGTGGCCGGTGGGGCCGCGTTCACGTTCTCCTACGCCGAGCATGCGGAGCTGCTGGCCGCGGCCGGGGCCGAGGTGGTCACGTTCGATCCGTTGCGGGACGAGGAACTGCCGCCCGGAACACGCGGGTTGGTGATCGGGGGCGGGTTTCCGGAGGTGTACGCCGCCGAGCTGTCGGCCAATGAGCGGCTGCGCAAGGCCGTTGCCGGGCTGGCGGAGAGCGGCGCGCCCGTGGCCGCCGAGTGCGCCGGGCTGCTGTATCTGTGCCGGGAGCTGGACGGGCTGCCGCTGTGCGGGGTGCTGGACGCCTCCGCGCGGATGAGCGAGCGGCTCACGCTGGGCTACCGGGACGCCGTGGCCGTGGGTGACAGCTGTCTCGCCGTCGCCGGGACGCGGATGCGCGGGCACGAGTTCCACCGGACGGTCGTGGAGCCGGGGGCCGGGGACGTGCCGGCCTGGGGTGTGCGGGCCCCGAAGCCGCGCGTCGAGGGGTTTGTACGGCGCGGGGTGCACGCGAGCTATCTGCACACGCACTGGGCGTCCGAGCCCGGTGTGGCCCGTCGGTTCGTCGAGAGGTGCCGGACGTCATGAGCAGCCGTCTGATCGGAGTCGGGGTGGGTCCCGGTGACCCGGAGCTGGTGACCGTCAAGGGTGTGAACGCCCTGCGGGCCGCCGATGTGGTGGTGGTGCCGGTGATGGACACGGGCGAGCGGGGGCGGGCCGAGGCGACGGTGCTGCACTACGTGCCCGTGGAGAAGGTCGTCCGGGTGGTGTTCGCGCTGAACGAGCGCACGGACCGGGCACGGCGCGAGGCCGCCTGGGACGCGGCCGGTGAGCGGGTCGCCGGTCTGCTGCGCCGGCATCGCCGGGTGGCGTTCGCGACCATCGGGGACCCCAATGTGTACTCGACGTTCACGTATCTCGCGCAGACCGTCGCCGGGCTGGTGCCGGGCACGGTGGTGGAGACGGTGCCGGGGATCACCGCGATGCAGGATCTGGCGGCGCGGTCGGGTGCGGTGCTGACGGAGGGCACCGAGCCGCTGACGCTGGTGCCGGTGACGGCGGGGGCCGCGGTGCTCAAGGAGGCGCTGGCCGGGCCGGGGACGGTCGTGGCGTACAAGTTCGGGCGGCAGGCGGGCGAGGTCGCGGAGGCGCTGCGGGAGGCCGGGCGGCTGGAGGGTGCCGTGTGGGGTTCGGCGCTGGGGCTGCCGGAGGAGTCGGTGCGGCCGGCCGCCGAGCTGGACGGGACGCCGCTGCCGTATCTGTCGACGCTGATCGCGCCGCCGCGGCGCGACGGCGGGCGGGGTGGGAAGCTGTGAGCCGCCGCTGCCGCCGGTCAGTGGATCGTGCCCACCACCAGCCAGATGAACAGCACGCCCGCGATGGTGCACAGCAGTGTGGAGCGGGCGGGGTGCACGTGGTGCGCCTCGGGGAGGATCTCGGCCGCCGCGAGGTAGAGCAGTGCGCCGCCGAACAGGCCGAGGTAGCCGCCGAGCAGCGGCTCGGGGATGGTGAAGAACAGCGTGGAGGCGGCGCCGGCGACCGGTGCCACGGCGTCGGCGCAGAGCATCAGCAGGACCCGGCGGCGGGTGTTCCCGTACACGCTGGTGAGGGTGTACGTGTTGAAGCCGTCCGCGAAGTCGTGGGCGATCACGGCGACGGCGACGGCCGCGCCCATGCCTCCGCCCACCTGGAAGGCGGCGCCGATGGCCACGCCGTCCATGGCGCTGTGGCCGACCATCGCGGCGGCGGCCGTGAGGCCCACCTCGGGGCTGCGGCCGATGGCTTCCTCGCCCCCGTGCGCGGCCTGACGCGGCACCAGCAGATGCTCCATCAGGTGGGCCAGCAGGAAGCCGGTGACGAAGAGGAGCAGCGCCGCCGGTACGCCGTACACCTCCGTACCGGCGGCCTCCAGCGACTCGGGCAGGAGTTCCAGGCCGACCACGCCGAGCATCAGGCCGCCGGCCAGGCCCAGCACCAGGTGACGGCGGTCGGTGACACGGTGTGCCGCCCAGCCGCCGGCCAGCGTCATCAGGAACGCGCCGAGCGCGACGAAGACCGCCATGTGCTCTTCGTATCCGATCGGCAGCGGCTCGCGCACGTGTGACAGCCGCTGCCCCGCCCACTTTGTGACCCCCCTTGTCTCGCTCGTCCCGCAGGAGAGGACCGATTCCCATGGCCGATGCCCCCACCGGCAAGGTGACCTTCGTCGGCGCCGGCCCCGGTGCCGCCGATCTGCTGACGTTCCGGGCCGCGCGTGCCATCGCCGAGGCCGACGTCGTGATCTGGGCGGCCAGCCTGGTGCAGGCCGAGGTGCTGGAGCATGCGCGGGAGGGCGCGGAGATCCTCGACTCGGCGACGATGTCGCTGGAGGACGTCGTCGCCGTGTACGAGCGGGCGCACGCCCAGGGGCTGAAGGTGGCCCGGATCCACTCCGGTGATCCCGCTCTGTGGGGCGGCACCCAGGAGCAGCTGGACCGGTGCCGGGAGATCGGCATCGAGACGGAGGTCGTGCCGGGCGTGTCGTCGTTCTCCGCGGTCGCCGCGC
This sequence comes from Streptomyces thermocarboxydovorans, assembly GCF_039524635.1. Lineage (NCBI taxonomy): Bacteria > Bacillati > Actinomycetota > Actinomycetes > Kitasatosporales > Streptomycetaceae > Streptomyces > Streptomyces thermocarboxydovorans. Next base: position 16,221 of record NZ_BAAAGU010000011.1, read on the forward strand.
TGGCGCAGCGGGAGCTGACGATTCCGGAGATCGCGCAGTCGGTGGTGCTGACCCGGCTGGGCGGTGGCAAGACGCCGATGCCGCCCGGTGAGGAGGTCCGCGAGTTCGCCCGGCACGGCACCACCATGGCGGTCTTCCTGTCGGCGGCGCGCAGCGGCCAGCTGGTGCGGGAGCTGCTGGAGGGCGGCTATCCGACGACCACGCCGGTGGTGGTGGCGTACCAGGCGACCTGGCCGGAGGAGCTGATCGTCAAGTGCACGATCGGCACGCTGGAGGAGACGGTCAAGCGGCACAAGCTGTGGAAGCACACCTTGTTCCTGGTGGGCCCGGCGCTGGACGCGCACGGCACGCGGTCGCATCTGTACCACCCGGGTCACTTCCACGGGTACCGCAAGGCCGACCCGGAGGCGCGGCGGGCGCTGCGGTCGCGGGGTGCCGGCACATGATCACCGTGGCCGGAATGGGGACGGATGCCTCAGGGGCGCACGTTCCTCAGGAGCTGCTCGCCGATGCCGCACTCGTCGTGGGCGGGCGGCGGCATCTGGAGGCCGTCGCGCTGCCGGGGACCGCCGAGCGGGTCGTGCTGGGTCCGCTGGCGCCGGCACTGGAGAGGATCGCCGGATGCGTGGCGGAGGGGCGTCCGGTGGTGGTGCTGGCGTCGGGGGATCCGGGGTTCTTCGGGATCGTGCGGGCGCTGGCCGAGCGCTTCGGTCCCGAGGTGCTGCGGGTGCGGCCCGGGGTGTCGTCGGTGGCCGCCGCGTTCGCGCGCCTCGGGCTGCCCTGGGACGACGCGGTGGTGGTCAGCGCGCACGGGCGGGACGCCCGGACGGCCGTCCAGCTGTGCCGGGCACATCCGAAGGTGGCCGTGCTGACCGGTCCGGGCGCCGGTCCGGCGGAGCTGGGGGCGGCGCTGGCCGAGCACTGCCCCGGCCGGGTGCTGGTGGTGGCGTCGGCGCTGGGCGACCCGGTGCGCGAGCGGGTGGAGCGGGTCACGCTCGCCGAGGCCACCGCGCGGGACTGGGGCACGGCCGTGAACGTGGTGCTGTGCCTGGACCAGTCGCGGGCCCTCGGGCCGGTGCGGACCGTGGCGGGCGGGTTCGAGCGGCCCGCCGGGTGGGCGCTGGACGAGGCGGAGTTCACCCACCGGGACTCGATGATCACCAAGTTCGAGGTGCGGGCGCTGGCGCTGGCCCGGCTCGGTCCGCGCCCCGGTGAGCTGGTGTGGGACGTGGGCGCCGGGTCGGGTTCGGTGGCCGTGGAGTGCGCGCGGCTGGGTGCCGCCGCCGTCGCCGTGGAGAAGGCCGCGGACGGGGTGGAGCGGATCCGCGCCAACGCGGCCGCGCACGGCGTCGATGTGCGCGTGGTGCACGGCACGGCCCCGGCCGCGCTGGAGGAACTCGACGATCCCGACGCCGTGTTCGTCGGCGGGGGCGGGCGGGAGCTGCCCGCCGTCGTCACCGCCTGCGCGCGGCGCGCCCGGCGGACCGTGGTCGTCGCCATGGCCGCGCTGGACCGGGTACCGGCCGCTCGCGCGGCGCTCACCGCGGCCGGACTCGCCTGCGACGGGGTGCTGTTGCAGTCGTCGCGGCTGGCGCCGCTGCCGGGCGATGTGACCCGGCTGGCGGCGGCCAATCCCGTTTTCCTGCTGTGGGGCGTACGTCCCGCGGCACACAGTGAAGGAGTTGCCCAGTGATCGGCCTGATCTCCGCCACGGCGGCGGGAGCGGCGGCGCGGGACCGGCTGGCCGCGGCGTGGCCGGACCGGACGCGGGTGTACGACGGTCCGGTGCGCGACGCGGTGCGGGCCGCGTTCGCCCAGTGCGAGCAGCTGGTGTGCTTCCTGGCCACCGGGGCGGTGGTGCGGCTGGTGGCGCCGCTGCTGGAGGACAAGCGGAGCGACCCGGGTGTGGTGTGCGTCGACGAGGGCGGGCGGTTCGCCGTGTCGCTGCTCGGCGGGCACGCCGGCGGGGCGAACGAACTGGCCCGTGAGGTCGGTGAGGTGCTGGGCGCCGAGCCGGTGGTGACGACGGCCACCGACGCCGTGGACCTGGCGGGACTGGACACGCTGGGCCTGCCGGTGGAGGGGGACGTCGCCGCCGTGTCGCGGGCGCTGCTCGACGGCGAGGAGGTGGCGCTGGATGCCGAGGTGGCCTGGCCGCTGCCGCCGCTGCCGGCCGGCGAGCAGGGCACGTACACCATCCGCGTCACCGACCGGCTCGTCACGCCCGGTGAGGGGGAGGTCGTGCTGCGTCCGCCGTCCCTCGTCGTCGGCGTGGGCGCGTCGCGGGGCGTCCCCGTCGAGGAGGTGCTGGCGCTGGTCGGGGAGGCGCTGCGGGAGGCCGGGGTGTCGCCCGCGTCGCTCGGGGAGCTCGCCACGGTGGACGCCAAGGCCGAGGAGCCCGGCATCGTGGCCGCGGCCCGGCACTTCGGCGTGCCGCTGGTGACGTATCCGGCCGAGGAGCTGGCCCGCGTCGAGGTGCCCAACCCGTCCGCCGCGCCGCTCGCCGCAGTCGGCACCCCCTCGGTCGCTGAGGCCTCGGCGCTCGTGCGCGGCGGTGAACTCCTCGTCCCCAAGCGCAAGTCGGCGATGGCGACCTGCGCGGTGGTACGGCGGCCCGGGCGCGGCCGGCTCGCGGTGGTCGGACTCGGACCGGGCGCCCGCGACCTGCTGACCCCGCGCGCGAAGGCGGAACTGCGGCGCGCCTCGGTGCTGGTGGGCCTGGACCAGTACGTCGACCAGATCCGCGATCTGCTGCGGCCCGGCACCAGGGTCGTCGAATCCGGTCTGGGCGCCGAGGAAGAACGGGCGCGCACCGCGGTGGCCGAGGCGCGGCGCGGGCAGTCGGTGGCGCTGATCGGCAGCGGGGACGCGGGTGTGTACGCCATGGCCTCGCCGGCGCTCGCGGAGGCGTCCGACGACATCGACGTGGTCGGGGTGCCCGGTGTGACGGCGGCGCTGGCGGCCGGGGCGATCCTGGGCGCCCCGCTGGGCCACGACCATGTCTCCATCTCGCTGTCCGATCTGCACACGCCGTGGGAGGTCATCGAACGGCGGGTGCGGGCGGCGGCCGAGGCGGACCTGGTGGTGACGTTCTACAACCCCCGCAGCCGGGGCCGCGACTGGCAGCTGCCGAAGGCGCTGGCGATCCTCGCCGGGCACCGGGCGCCGACGACCCCGGTCGGTGTGGTGCGCAACGCCTCCCGCCCGGACGAGTCCAGCCGGATCACCACATTGGCCGGGATCGACCCGGCCATGGTCGACATGATGACGGTCGTGACGGTGGGCAACACCGCGACCCGGACCGTCGCGGGGCGCATGGTGACGCCGCGCGGCTACCGCTGGCAGACGGATGCGAAGCAGGAGGCCCGGTGAACCGCGTCGTCCACCCCATCGAGCAGGAGTCCTTCCGCAGGCTGCGCGCCCGGCTGGACACCTCCCGCTTCCCGCCGCTGACCCGCGCGGTCGTGGAGCGGGTCATCCACTCCTCCGCCGATCTCGAGTACGCCTCCGATCTCGTCATGGACGAGGGCGAACTGACGAAGGCCCATGCCGCGCTGCACGCCGGGGCGCCGGTCGTGGTGGACGTGGAGATGGTCGCGGCCGGCATCACCCGCCGCGAGACCGTGTGCCGGCTGAAGGACGCCCAGGCCGGGCCGGGCCTGACGCGGTCGGCGCACGCCATGCGGCTCGCCTTCGAGGAGGTCGGACCGGGCGCCCTGTGGGTGATCGGCTGCGCGCCGACCGCCCTGGAGGAGCTGCTGACGCTGGACGCCTCCCCCGCGCTGGTCATCGGCCTGCCCGTCGGCTTCGTCGGCGCGGCCGAGTCCAAGGCGGCGCTGCGCGCGAGCGGGCTGCCCGCCGTGAGCAACCTGTCCGAGAAGGGTGGTTCGGCGGTGGCCGCCGCCGCGCTCAACGCCCTGCTGTACCACCCCGTTTCCCCCGACCCCTCCGAGGAGAACCTGTGACCACCCCGCCCGCTCTGCTCATCGCCGGCCACGGCACCCGGGACGACGCCGGGGCCGAGGCGTTCCGCGCCTTCGTGCGGGAGCTGGGCCGCCGCCACCCCGAACTGCCCGTCGCGGGGGGCTTCATCGAGCTGTCCCCGCCGCCGCTGGGCGAGGCCGTCACCGAGCTGGTCGGCCAAGGGGTGCGCCGGTTCGCGGCCGTGCCGCTGATGCTGGTGTCGGCCGGCCACGCCAAGGGCGACATCCCGGCGGCCCTTGCCCGCGAGAAGGAACGGCACCCGGGGATCTCGTACACCTACGGCCGCCCGCTGGGCCCGCACCCCGCGCTGCTGAGCGTGCTGGAGCGTCGGCTGGCGGAAGTGCTCGGCGACTGGGACCCGGCCGAGGTGACGGTACTGCTGGTGGGACGCGGCTCCACGGACCCGGACGCCAACGCGGAGGTGTTCAAGGCGGCCCGGCTGCTGTGGGAGGGACGCGGCTACGCGGCCGTGGAGACGGCGTTCGTCTCGCTGGCGGCGCCCGACGTGCCGAGCGGCCTCGACCGCTGCGCCCGCCTCGGCGCCCGGCGCGTCATCGTCCTCCCGTACTTCCTCTTCACCGGCATCCTCCCGGAACGCGTGAAGCGGCAGGCCGAGGAATGGGCGGCGGCCCACCCGGCGACCGAGGTGCGCTCCGCGGACGTCATCGGCCCGGAGCAGGAACTCCTGGACCTCGTCTGGGAACGCTACGAGGAGGCCGTACGCGGCGATCTGCGCATGAACTGCGACAGCTGCGTCTACCGGATCGCCCTGCCCGGCTTCGAGGACAAGGTCGGCATGCCCCAGCAGCCCCACTTCCACCCCGATGACGACGGCCACCACCATCACGGACACGGACACGGCCATGCCCACTCGCACTCCCACGCCCACTGAGCCGATGGACGCACACGACCTGCGGCACCACGGGGACGCCGAGGTGCGCGACGACGGCGCCGCCCTGACCGACCTGGCGGTGAACGTCCGCGCGAACACCCCGCCGGACTGGCTGCGCGACCGCATCGCCGCGTCCCTGTCCGGCCTGGCCGCCTACCCCGACGGCCGCGCCGCCCGTGCGGCGGTGGCGGCCCGGCACGGCCTGCCCACCGAACGGGTCCTGCTCACCGCGGGCGCGGCCGAGGCATTCGTCCTCCTGGCCCGCGCACTGAGGGTCCGCCGACCGGTCGTGGTGCACCCGCAGTTCACCGAGCCCGAGGCGGCCCTGCGCGACGCCGGCCACTCGGTGGACCGGGTCCTGCTCCGCGAGCCGGACGGCTTCCGCCTCGACCCGGCCCTGGTCCCCGACGACGCGGACCTGGTGGTGATCGGCAACCCGACCAACCCCACCTCGGTCCTGCACCCGGCCGCGACACTGGCCCGACTGGCCCGCCCCGGACGCACCTTGGTGGTGGACGAGGCCTTCATGGACGCGGTCCCCGGCGAACGGGAGTCCCTGGCCGGCCGCACGGACCTGCCCGGCCTGGTGGTCCTCCGCAGCCTCACCAAGACGTGGGGCCTGGCGGGCCTGCGCATCGGCTACGTCCTGGCCTCCCCTGACACCATCGCGGACCTCGAACGGGCCCAGCCGCTCTGGCCGGTCTCCACGCCGGCCCTCGCCGCGGCGGAGGCCTGCATGGAGCCCTGTGCCCTGGCCGAGGCGGACCGCGCGGCCCACCGCATCGCGGCGGACCGCGCCCATCTGGTCGCCGGCCTGCGCCGGTTCACCCCGCACGGCCTGCGCCTGACGGAACCCCCCGAGGCCCCCTTCGTCCTCATCCGCCTTCCCCACGCCCCCCAGATCCGCACCCGCCTCCGCACCCTCGGCTACGCAGCCCGCCGCGGCGACACATTCCCCGGCCTCGACACCAACTGGCTCCGCCTCGCAGTCCGGGACAGAGCAACGACGGACGGCTTCCTCAACGCCCTGGACAAGGCCCTGTCCGCCGGCTGAGCAGGGGGCTCCAAACCTCGGGCGCCCCTCAACCCACGGGCGCGCAACCCGGCCCGTTCACCTTTCAGCCCACCGAGTCGGGTGGTGGGGCGGGCATAGGTCCGGGGGTCCAGGGGGCGGAGCCCCCTGGTTGGGTGCCAGGAACCCGGGTCAGCTCTTCCGGCGACGGGACAGCAGCACCGCCCCCGCACCAACCCCCAGCAGCGCAACGGCCCCCGCCGCAACATACGGCGTTGCGGAATCACCGCCCGTCTCCGCGAGGTTGGCGACCTGCTCCTTCTCCCCCCGCTCCCCCTGCGGCTCGACCCCGGCCCCGGAGTCCTCCTCCGGAACCGCAGCCTCCTGCTGTCGCTCCTCCTGCTGCTTCTGAACCCCCGGCGCCTCACACCTCGCCTCGACCAACGTCACCGTGCCCTCCACCTCGGCAACATTCAGCTTCAGCGGATTCACCGACACCCTCAGCTGCAACGCCGTAGCCACCGCCGTCCGCGACGTCGTCTCCGTCTTCGACAGATCCAGCCGCACCTCACCGACCCCCGGCACCTTCACCTCGGTCGGCCCATCGGACGTCAGCCGGACCCGCTTCCCCAGCACCGTCACCGTCCCCGGCAACGTCGCCGACGCCAACGGCGTACGCCCCGCCTCACAGACCGCCTTGGAGCTGACCTTCTCCAGTTCGATCAGCCCCAGCCGAGGCAGCCCGGGCACATGCACCCGCGCCTTCGCCAGCGTCGCCGACGACTCCGCCTTGCCGCCCTCCACGGCGGCCACCGCATCGGCGACCTCCGCCCGCAGCACGGTGAACGGACGCCCCCCGTCGACGCCGTCCAGGCTCGCGGTGAGTGCCGTCTTCCGCGCACTCTGCGGCGCACTGACCTCGTTGAGGCTGAGCGCAAGCGGAACGTGCACGGACTTGCCGGCCAGGGCCACATCGAGATCGGTCCGCAGGACGACGGCGCCGGCCCCGCCCTTCTCCCCGGTCTCCCCCGGCTCCCCGGTGGCATACACGGAGCCCGCTCCGGCCAGCGCCGCGGGCCCCGCGGCGAGAACGGTGGCCGTGGCGACGGCGACCCAACGGCGTGCGGGCATACGGAACTTGGTGCTGTTCAAGGTGGTGGGACCCCCCATGAGACGTGTGGGACCCGGAAAGAATGTCCGCGGCGCACGCCGGTCGTCAGCGATCCGCCGACACTTCACCCCATCGGGGCGATCCCGCCGAGGTGTTCGAATCCAGAGGCACGGCCGTTCCCCCTCGCCACCCCGGCCCCCCTCTCCCGGGTGAGCGCGCGAGCACGCCCCCGCATCCCACGCTCCCCACCCCGGCGCCCCGCCCCGGCGCCCCGCCCCGGCGCCCCGCACCTCGCGCCCCGCGCCCCGCGCCCCTGCGCCTACGCGACCACCCGCCCGTTCAACACCACCCGGCGCGGATCCGTCAGCACCCGCACGTCCGCACGCGGGTCGGCCTCGTACACCACCAGATCCGCCGGAGCACCCTCCTCCAGCCCGGGCCGGCCAAGCCACCTACGGGCGGCCCAGGTCCCCGCCGCCAGCGCGTCGAGCGGCGGAATGCCGGCCGTCACCAGCTCACCGACCTCGGCCGCCGCCAGCCCGTGCGGCAGGCTGCCCCCGGCGTCGGTGCCGACGAAGACGGGGATGCCCGCGTCGTAGGCGGAGCGCACGGTCTCGTAGCGGCGCGCGTGCAGCCGGCGCATATGGGCCGACCAGTCGGGGAACTTCTTCTCGCCACCCGCCGCGAGATCCGGGAAGGTGGCGATGTTGACCAGGGTGGGCACGATCGCCACCCCCCGCTCGGCGAACAGCGGGATGGTCTCGTCCGTCAGCCCCGTGGCGTGCTCGATGCAGTCGATGCCGGCCTCGACCAGGTCCCGCAGGGAGTCCTCGGCGAAGCAGTGGGCGGTGACGCGGGCACCGAGCCGGTGCGCCTCGGCGATCGCCGCCTCGAGCGCCTCGCGCGGCCAGCAGGGGGACAGGTCGCCCAGGTCGCGGTCGATCCAGTCGCCGACCAGCTTCACCCAGCCGTCGCCGCGCCGCGCCTCCTGGGCGACATGGGCGACGAGGTCCTCCGGCTCGATCTCCCAGGCGTAGTTGCGGATGTAGCGGCGGGTGCGGGCGATGTGCCGCCCGGCCCGGATGATCTTCGGGAGGTCCTCGCGGTCGTCGATCCAGCGGGTGTCGGAGGGCGAGCCGGCGTCGCGCAGCAGCAGCGCGCCGCCGTCGCGGTCGGTGAGGGCCTGCTTCTCCGCGACGTCCTCGGGGACCGCGCCGTGCCGGTCGAGGCCGACGTGGCAGTGGGCGTCGACGAGTCCGGGCAGGACCCAGCCCTCGACGGTCCGGATGTCACGGGCGCCGGCGGGGCGGTCGTAGGAGATCCGTCCGCCGATCACCCAGAGTTCGTCGCGGACCTCCTCCGGCCCGACGAGCACCCTCCCCTTGACGTGCAGCACCGCGCGTTCACTCATACCCGGCACCCTAGCCAGGGGTCATCCGGCACCCTAGCCAGGGGTCACGGCGACTTGCTCACCTGGTCCCCGGTCCCCTCCTCGACCTCGGCCATCGCCGGGTCCAGCAGGCGGGACAGGAAGTGGCGGGTGCGCTCGTGCCGGGGGCGGCCGATCACCTCGTCCGGGGTGCCGTCCTCGACGATCACTCCGCCGTCCATGAAGACGACCCGGTCGGCGACCTCGCGGGCGAAGCTCATCTCGTGGGTGACGACCATCATCGTCATGCCCTCCTCGGCGAGCATCCGCATGACGGCGAGCACGTCGCCGACCAGTTCCGGGTCGAGGGCCGAGGTCGGCTCGTCGAAGAGCATCACCTCGGGGCCCATCGCCAGCGCGCGGGCGATGGCGACGCGCTGCTGCTGTCCGCCGGAGAGGGAGGAGGGGTAGGCGTCGGCCTTCTCGGACAGGCCCACCCGGGCCAGGTTCTCCGCGGCCACCCGCGCCGCCTCCGCCTTGCCGCGCCGCAGCACCCGGCGCTGCGGCAGGGTGAGGTTCTCGGTGACGGTGAGGTGGGGGAAGAGGTTGAACTGCTGGAAGACCATGCCGATGCGGCGGCGCACGGCGTCGATGTCGACGTCCGGGTCGGTGAGTTCGACCCCGCCGACGAAGACCTGCCCCTTGGTGGGCTCCTCGAGCAGGTTCACGCAGCGCAGCAGGGTCGACTTGCCGGAGCCGGAGGGTCCGATGACGCAGACGACGTCGCCCTGGCCGATCTCCAGGTCGATGCCGCGCAGCACCTGGTTGTCGCCGAACGACTTGTGCAGGCCGCTGACGCGGATCTCGGGGCGGCTCATCGCACGGCCTCCTGTGCCTTGGCCTCCATGCGGCGCACGACGAAGCCGAGCGGAATGGTGATCAGCAGGTAGCACAGCCCGGCGACCAGGATCGGCGTGGAGTTGGCGGTCTGGCTGGCCAGGTCGCGGCCGAACTTGGACAGTTCGCGCTCCTCCAGGGTGACGCCGAGGAACAGCACCAGCGAGGAGTCCTTGAACAGCAGGACGAGTTCGTTGGTGAGCGGCGGCAGGATGATCCGGAAGGCCTGCGGGATGATGATGGAGACCATGGCGCGGGCGGGCGAGAAGCCCAGAGAACGGGCCGCCTCCATCTGCCCCTTGGGCACGGCCTGGATGCCGGCGCGGATGGTCTCGGCCATGTAGGCGGCGGCGACCAGGCCGAGCGCCAGGGCCACCTTGCCGTAGGTGCCGCCGATGATCTCCGTGCCGGGGAAGGCGAGCGGTACGGCCACCCCGATGAAGATGAAGATCAGCAGGGCGGGCAGGCCGCGGAAGATCTCGATGTAGATGCCGGCCAGCCACCGGTAGGGCCCGACCGACGACAGCCGCATCAGCGCGATCACCATGCCGAGCGCGAGCCCGACGCCGAAGCCGGTCACCGTGTAGAGCACGGTGTTCTTCAGCGCCAGCGTGATGACGTCCGGGAACATCCGGTCGGCGATCTCGGGCTGCGCGAACTGGTTCTGCAGCCGTCCCCAGTCGGCGGAGACCGCGAAGAGGATCACCAGCGCGACGAAGACGGCGTACTGGATGCCGCGGGACAGGCTGCGCTTCTGCCGGCGGGTCAGGCCCTTGCGGCGGGGCGCGACGTCGGACTTCGTGTCGCTCATGAGGCGGACGGAGAGGCCGCGGAGTCGTCGTAGGGGCCGATCCACTGCTCGTAGAGCTTCTTGTACGTGCCGTCGGCCTTGGCGTCGGCGATGGCCTTGTTGATGGCCTCGCGCAGCGCGGTGTTGCCCTTCTTGACGGTGAAGCCGTACTGCTCGCCGGTGTCGATCTGCTCGGCGACCTCGAAGGCGTCGGCGTTGGCCTTGTCCTTCAGCCAGCCCTGGACCACCGGGTAGTCGATGACGACGGCCTTGGCCTGGCCGGTGCGCAGGCCGTTGAGGACCGCGTCGGAGGACTCGAAGGAGACGGGGTCGAAGCCCTGGCTCTTGGCGTAGTCCTCACCGGTGGTCTGCGCCTGGGCACCCAGGGTGATCTTCTTCGACTTGACGTCGGCGAGGGACTTCACGCCGCTGCCCTTGGGGACGAGGACGGCCTGGGTGGCGTTGAAGTACGGGTCGGAGAAGTCGACGTTCTTCTTGCGTTCCTCGGTGATGGTCATGCCGGCGGCGGCCAGGTCGCACTCGCCGGAGTTGAGGAAGGCGCCGGTCTTGAAGTTCTCGAACGGCGTGTCGACGATCTGCTGCTTCACCCCGAGGTCGTCGGCGACCAGGTCGATCAGCGCCACGTCGAAGCCCTGCACCCTGCCGTCGATCTCCGACTGGAACGGCGGGTAGGGCAGGTGGGTGCAGGTGGTCAGTTGGCCCGCCTTGACGAGCTCGACGCCGCCGGCGGCGGTCTTGCTGCCGCTCCCTCCGTCGTCGGTGGAGGTGCAGGCGGTCAGGAGCACCAGCCCGGCGGTGGCGGTCAGAGCGGCCGGGACGAGCGTCCGGCGCCGGGAGAGCTTCTTCACGGGGGCCTCCTGGTTGGGAACGAAGGGTTCCGATTATAAGGAGATGTTTGAGGAGCCCAAAACAAACGTAGGGAAGACCGGCCGCCCGACCTGAGAACCGGGCGCGCGGGCGGTCGCCGGCGGGTGGATACCCTCGGTGGCGTCGACCGACCCGCGAGCGAGAGAGACCCCCCGTGACCCACCCCCTCCTCGACCTGGCCCCGCTGAGCGCCGCGCACTTCGCCTCGATCGAGGACCGGGTGGCGCGGCTGCTGCGCACCGAGCAGGACGTCGTGATCATGCAGGGCGAGGCGCTGCTGCCGCTGGAAGGCGCGATCCGGGCGTGCGCGGGTCCCGGCACGACCGCGCTGAACGTCATCACCGGCCCCTACGGACAGACCTTCGGCGACTGGCTGCGCGACTGCGGAGCCTCGGTGATCGATCTCACGGTGCCCTTCCACACGGCAGTGACGGCGGCGCAGATCCGGGAGGCCTTCGCCGAGCATCCGGAGATCGACTTCGTGTCCCTGGTGCACGCCGAGGCGGCCACCGGGAACACCAACCCGGTCGCGGAGATCGGCGAGGTGGTGCGGGCGCACGGGGCGCTGTTCTACCTGGACGCGGTCGCCTCGATCGGCGCCGAGCCGGTACTGCCGGACGCCTGGGGCGTCGACCTGTGCGTGATCGGGGCGCAGAAGGCGATGGGCGGCCCGGCCGGGGTGTCGGCGGTGTCGGTGAGCGAGCGGGCCTGGGCCCGGATGGCCGCGAACCCGAAGGCGCCGCGCCGGTCGTATCTGTCGCTGCTGGACTGGAAGGAGCGGTGGATCGACGGCGGCCGCAAGGCGCTGCTGTTCGCGCCGGCGCAGCTGGAGATGCTGGCGCTGGAGGCCTGCCTGGAGCGGATCGAGGCGGACGGTCTGGACGCGGTGATGGCCCGCCACGCCTCCGCCGCGGCGGCCACCCGGGCGGGGGCCCTCGCCCTGGGCGGCGGCCTGCAGCCGTACGTGCACGACGCCCGCGAGGCGGCCCCGGTCGCCACGACCCTGCGGGCCCCGGAGGGCACCGTGGCCGCGGACCTGGTGGCCCGGGCGCTCGCCGCGGACCCGGCGCTCCCACTCAGCGCGGGCGGCGGCACGCTGGCCCGCGAGATGATCCGCGTCAACCACTACGGCCCGGACGCAACCCGCGGCGTCGTACGAGCAAGCCTGACCGCCCTGGGCACGGCCCTCGCGGAACAGAACCTCGAAGTGGACGTACAGGGCGCACTGCGCGCCGCGGAAGAAGCCTGGCGCTGACGCGCGACCGGGGCCCGCAGGACCGTAGGGGCCTCGGCTCGCGCCCCAGGGGCGCCGAGGCCGGCGGCCCGCAGGGCCACAGGGCCGCAGGGCCACAGGGCCGCAGGGCCACAGGGCCGCAGGGGGGCGCTCGCTCCCCGGCAGGGTCGCTCGTCACCCCCTGCTCGCCGGGGGGCCGGCCGTGGCGTGATCGGGTCGGTCGGTGTCGGGCGGCGTGCCATGCTGCACTCATGGCTGACGGTGCTCCCGGATCCCTGCAGACCTCGCAGACACTGCCCGACGGGCGGGCGATTCCGCCGCTGACCGGTGACGAGCGGCTGATGCTGGAGGGGTGGCTGGACTTTCACCGGGGCACGCTGCTGCTGAAGTGCTCGGGGCTCGACGACGCGCAGGTGCGGCGCGCGTCCGTCGAGCCCTCCGTGCTGACCCTGCTGGGCCTCGTGCAGCATCTCGCCGAGGTGGAGCGGAACTGGTTCCAGCGGGTGGTCGCGGGGCTCGACGTGCCGCCGGTGTTCGAGGATCCGACGGGTTACGCGCTCGATCCCGCGCGGGGGCTCGACGAGGCGGTCGGCATCTGGCGCCGCGAGGTCGAGCGCGGGCGTGAGCTGTGCGCCGGGCGATCGCTGGAGGACACCGGCCGGATGGTGGACGGGCCGGTCGCCGGTGCGGAGGTGAGCCTGCGGTGGGTGTACATCCATCTCATCGAGGAGTACGCGCGGCACAACGGGCACGCCGATCTTCTGCGGGAGCGCATCGACGGAGTGACCGGCGCATGAAATTCCACGGGACAGCCGCATTGTCCCGCACCTGCATCCGTGCATATTCTCCGGCGATATTCTTGGCTTATCTCTCTATTACCTCCGAGAGCAGCTTCCCATTCGCTTCTGCCCGCTTCTCGCGGACCTAAACGCCCCAATTTCAAGAACGATAAGCCGCGCATTCCGGACATCCCTCGGGGCTGTTATCCAGTTGTGACCGGCTCCACAGCCCGCCCGGTCCGTCCCTTATTTCCGCAGGAAAACGGGGCATTCCGCCGGTCCCTCACGCGGGCACGCACGCACGCGCGATAACACAGGCCAAGCTCTTCCGTAACCCCGTCAGGCGATGCAATTTTGAATTTACCTGGGTAAGTTCAAATTCCATGACTGCCGCACAAGCAGACCTGCAAATCGACCGCCCGACCGTGGCGGACGGAGCCGTGCTGTGGCGGATAGCCAGGGACTCGAAGGTCCTCGACCTGAACTCGTCGTACAGCTATCTGCTGTGGTGCCGGGACTTCGCCGCCACATCGGCCGTGGTCCGTGACCAGGGCGGTGAGCCGATCGGCTTCGTCACCGGCTACGTCCGGCCCGACAGCCCCGGCACCCTGCTGGTCTGGCAGGTGGCGGTGGACGAGAAGCACCGCGGCCGCGGCCTGGCCGCCGCTCTGCTGGACGGACTGGTCGCCCGGACCGCCGCGGAGCACGGGGTGACCACGGTGGAGACCACCATCACCCCCGGCAACACCGCCTCCGAGCGCCTGTTCACCGCGTTCGCCGAGCGTCACGGCGCCCGGCTGGAGCGCGAGGTGCTCTTCGAGACCGCCCACTTCCCGGACGGGCCGCACGACCCCGAGGTGCTGTACCGCATCGGCCCCCTCACGGACTGACCGACGGCCGTCGCGCGGCCGTCCGGCGACCAGCCGCCGACCGGCAACCGCGTGACCGACCAGCGTGACCGACCAGCGTGAATGACCAGCGCGAACGCACAGCGCGCGCCGACCGACGCCGACCCGCCCCGACGCCGACCGACGACCGACGACCGACGACAAGCGACCGACCGCCGACCGACGCCCACGGACCACCGGCGCCGACCGGCCCCCGAGCGCACACCGCACGACTCCCCGACCGCCCGACTTCCTCTGACCTCCCACGCCACCGAGGAGCGATTCGTCGTGACCATCACCCAGCCCGACCTCAGCGTCTTCGAGACCCTCGAGTCCGAGGTGCGCAGCTACTGCCGCGGCTGGCCCACCGTCTTCGACCGTGCGCACGGCAGCCGCATGTACGACGAGGACGGCCACGAGTACCTCGACTTCTTCGCCGGAGCAGGCTCACTCAACTACGGGCACAACAACCCCGTCCTGAAACGGGCGCTGATCGACTACCTGGAGCGTGACGGTGTCACGCACGGACTGGACATGTCGACCAGCGCCAAGCGCGCCTTCCTGGAGTCCTTCCAGAACTGGATCCTGCGCCCGCGCGACCTGCCGTACAAGGTCATGTTCCCGGGCCCGACGGGTACCAACGCGGTGGAGTCCGCGCTGAAGCTGGCCCGGAAGGTGAAGGGGCGCGAGGCGATCGTGTCGTTCACCAACGCCTTCCACGGCATGTCGCTGGGCTCGCTCGCGGTGACCGGCAACGCCTTCAAGCGGGCCGGCGCCGGCGTCCCGCTGGTGCACAGCACGCCGATGCCGTTCGACAACTACTTCGACGGCCAGGTCCCGGACTTCCTGTGGTTCGAGCGCATCCTCGAGGACCAGGGCTCCGGCCTGAACAAGCCGGCCGCCGTGATCGTCGAGACGGTGCAGGGCGAGGGCGGCATCAACGTGGCCCGGCCCGAGTGGCTGCGGGCGCTCGCCGACCTGTGCGAGCGCCAGGACATGCTGCTGATCGTCGACGACATCCAGATGGGCTGCGGCCGCACCGGTGCCTTCTTCTCCTTCGAGGAGGCGGGCATCACGCCGGACGTCGTCACCGTGTCCAAGTCCATCAGCGGCTACGGCCTGCCCATGGCGCTGACCCTGTTCAAGCCCGAGCTGGACGTCTGGGAGCCCGGCGAGCACAACGGCACCTTCCGCGGGAACAACCCGGCCTTCGTCACGGCGACCGCCACCCTGGAGGCGTACTGGGCCGACGGGGCGGCGATGGAGAAGCAGACCCGCAAGCGGGGTGAGCAGGTCGAGCAGGCGCTCGCCGCCATCGCCGAGGAGAACGCCGACGAGGTCAAGGAGTACCGGGGCCGCGGCCTGGTGTGGGGCATGGAGTTCCACGACAAGTCCCGCGCCGAGCGGGTCGCCCGGCGCGCCTTCGAACTCGGCCTGCTGATCGAGACGTCCGGCCCGGAGAGCGAGGTCGTCAAGCTCCTGCCGGCCCTGACCATCACCCCGGACGAACTGGACGAGGGCCTGACCACGCTGGCCCGGTCCGTCCGCGAGACCGCCTGACGAACCGGTCGCTCATCCGCCGTCACCGACGGCCACCACCACCATCTAGGAGGCATCGCAGCACCGTGATTGTCCGTTCCTTCAAGGAGATCGAAGGCACCGACCGGCATGTGAAGTCCGCGTCCGGCACCTGGGAGAGCAAGCGCATCGTCCTCGCCAAGGAGAAGGTCGGCTTCTCCCTGCACGAGACGATCCTGTACGCGGGTACGGAGACGTCGATGTGGTACGCGAACCACATCGAGGCCGTCGTCTGCGTCGAGGGCGAGGCGGAGCTGACCGACAAGGAGACCGGACGGACGTACACGATCACGCCCGGGACCATGTACCTCCTGGACGGGCATGAGCGGCACACGCTGCGCGTCAAGGAGGACTTCCGCTGCATCTGTGTGTTCAACCCGCCCGTCACCGGGCGGGAGGACCACGACGAGAACGGCGTCTACCCGCTGCTCACCGAGGAGGTGTGAGGTTTCATGACCACCGCGACCACCACCACCGGCACCCAGGTCCCCGACCTGTACCCGACGCGCGGCACCACCGAGGTGCTCACCCCGCGCCAGGACCCGGTCGTCTGGGGCGCGCCCGACGCCCCCGGCCCGATCACACCGGCCGACCTGGGAGCCTTCGAGCGTGACGGCTTCCTCGCCATCGACCAGCTGATCGACGAGGACGAGGTCGCCGTCTACCGGAACGAGCTGAACCGGCTCGTCTCCGACCCGGAGATCCGGGCCGACGAGCGCTCCATCGTCGAGCCGAAGTCCAAGGAGATCCGCTCGGTCTTCGAGGTCCACAAGATCAGCGAGGTGTTCGCGCGTCTGGTGCGCGACGAGCGTGTCGTGGGCCGCGCCCGGCAGATCCTCGGCTCGGACGTCTACGTCCACCAGTCGCGGATCAACGTCAAGCCGGGCTTCGGTGCCAGCGGCTTCTACTGGCACTCGGACTTCGAGACCTGGCACGCCGAGGACGGTCTGCCCCGGATGCGCACGGTCTCGGTCTCGATCGCGCTGACCGAGAACTACGAGACCAACGGCGGGCTCATGATCATGCCGGGCTCGCACAAGACGTTCCTCGGCTGCGCGGGTGCCACGCCGAAGGACAACTACAAGAAGTCGCTGCAGATGCAGGACGCGGGCACGCCCTCGGACGAGGCGCTGACCGCGATGGCCTCCGAGCACGGCATCAAGCTGTTCACCGGCAAGGCCGGCTCGGCGACCTGGTTCGACTGCAACTGCATGCACGGCTCCGGGGACAACATCACCCCGTTCCCGCGCAGCAATGTCTTCATCGTGTTCAACAGCGTCGAGAACGCGGCGGTGGAGCCGTTCGCCGCGCCCGTCCGGCGCCCCGAGTTCATCGGAGCGCGGGACTTCACGCCGGTGAAGTGACGCCACATCGACGCCGGTGACATGACGGCGAGTTCATCGCGGCCGTAGCCGCTGCGGCGCATCCGGACCGCGGGCCGGGCCTCCTCGTGTGGGACAGGGAGGCACCGGCCCGCTGCCGTGCCGCCGGTCGTGCCGTCGCCCGGCCGTTCCGCGGGGCTCAGCCGGACAGTGCGTCCAGCAGCCGGTCCACGTCGGCGGCCGTGTTGTACAGGTGGAAGGACGCCCGCAGGTTGCCGGCCCGGTCGGAGACCGCGATGCCCTTCTTCGCCAGCTCCGGCTGGAGACGGCCGAGTCCCGGCACGGACACGATGGGCGAGCCCGGCGAGGGCACGGGCTCGTGGCCCAGCTCGGCGAGTCCCGCCCGGAAGCGGTCGGCGAGGGCCAGGTCGTGGGCGCGGACGGTGTCGACGCCGATCTCCTCCACCAGGGTGAGCGACGCACGCAGTCCCGCGTAGGTGAACAGGGCGGGGCTGGTGTCGAAGCGCCGTGCGGAGCGGGCGAGTTCGGCGACCGGGCCGTAGCAGCTCTCCCACGGCCGTTCGCCGGCCACCCAGCCCGCCTGCACCGGCACCAGATCGCCGAAGTCCTCCGGCACCACCAGGAAGGCGGCCCCGTGCGGGCCGAGCAGCCACTTGAAGGTGATGGTGACGGAGTAGTCGAAGGCGTCACCGTCCACCGGCAGCCATCCGGCGGCCTGCGAGAAGTCGACGTAGGTGCGCGCCCCGTGCTGCCGTGCCGCCTCGCGCAGGGCGCCGAGGCCGGCGATCCTGCCGTCGGCGGACTGCGCGGCGCTGACCGCGACCAGCGCGGTGCCCGGCCGCACGGCCTCCGCGATCCGCGCCAGCGGCACGGCCCGCACCTTGAGGTCGCCGCGGGCGTGGAACGGGTTGAGGACGGAGGTGAAGTCGTCCTCGGCGGTGAGCACTTCGGAGCCGGCCGGCAGCGAGGCCGCGACCAGCGAGGTGAACAGCGCGACCGAGGCCCCGGCAGCCACCCGCTCGACGGGAACACCGGCCAGCCGTGCGTACGCGGCCCGGCACGCCTCCACATCGGCGAACAGCGGATCCAGCGCCCCGCCCTCGGCCCGCAGCCGTGCGGCGCGTTCGAGGGCGGTCACGGTGCGGGCCGGGAGCAGCGCGTTGCTCGCGGTGTTCAGGAAGGTGTTCTTCGGTGTGAACTCGGCACGGGCGAGGCTCTCGAAGGTCTCCATGGGACCACTCTGCGGCCCGGCGAACCCCTCGTCCATTGCTCAGATCTGCGCAGTATCCCTAAGCACTGCTTATGAATACGCCCTGACCTGTGCTTCTGACGCCTTCTCCGGCCCTACGGCTGCGGTACGGCGCACCCGTCCGGACCGCAGGCCTCGGCCCCGGACGCGCCGCCGTCGATCAGCCGCACCGGGGGCCGCTCGTCCCAGGCCCGGGTCAGCGCCCGGGTGAACACCTCGACGGGCTGCAGGACCGCCACCCCGGGGGCGTCGGCGGGCAGGGCGGTCTGATCACCAGGGAGTCGACGGTCCGTCGGGTTCCGATCATGACGTCCCAGACGTCGCCCGCCGGGCGGCGGTTCCGGGCCCGGCTACCGGCGTCCCAGACGTCGCTCGTTCGGGCCGCGGTTCCCGGGTCCGGCTACCGCTCCAGCCGCCCGTCGACCCTGCGGGGCAGGCCCAGGGGGTTGTCGTCCCGCAGTTCCGGGGGCAGCAGCGCCTCGGGCGTGTTCTGGTACACCACCGGGCGCAGCCAGCGTTCGATGGCCGTGCCGCCCACCGAGGTGGAGGTCGAGGTGGTGGCCGGGTAGGGGCCGCCGTGGTGCTGGGCCGGGGCGACGGCGACGCCGGTGGGCCAGCCGTTGACCAGGATCCGCCCGGCCAGCGGGGTCAGCTCGGCGAGGAGTTCCGCTCCGCGTCCCTGTCCCCGGGCCTCCTCGGCGGACAGCTGGACCGTCGCCGTCAGGTTGCCGGGCAGGCGGGAGAGCACCGCCCGCACCTCGGTCTCGTCGGTGTAGCGGGCCACCACGGTGACCGGTCCGAAGCACTCCTCGAGCAGCAGGTCGTGCTCCCCCTCGCGGGTCAGCTTCCCGGCCGGCACCGTCAGGAAGCCCGCGCTGACCGTGTGCTCGCTGCCGGCGCCCGGCGTCAGCGGGGACTCCACGCCGTCCAGCCGGGCGCGTTCGGCGACACCGGCGACGAAGTTGTCCCGCATCCGGTGGTCGAGCATCACCCCGGCCTCCACGTTGCTGACCGCGTCGGTCAGCGACTTGACCAGGCGGTCGCCGCCCGCGCCGGACGGCACCAGCACCAGTCCCGGCTTCACACAGAACTGGCCGACGCCCAGCGTCATCGATCCGGCCAGACCGGCGCCGATCTCCTCCGCCCGCTCGGCGGCCGCGGCCTCGGTGACGACGACCGGGTTGAGGGAGCCCAGTTCGCCGTGGAACGGGATCGGCACCGGGCGGGCCGCCGCCGCGTCGAACAGGGCGCGCCCGCCGCGCACCGAGCCGGTGAAGCCCGCCGCGGCGACCAGCGGATGCCGGATCAGCTCGAGGCCGGCGTCGAAGCCGTGCACCAGGCCCAGCACCCCGTCCGGCAGCCCGTGCCGTGCGGCGGCCCGGCGCAGCACCTTGGCGGCCAGTTCGGACAGCGCCGGGTGGTCGGGGTGGGCCTTGACGACGACCGGGCAGCCGGCCGCGAGGGCGCTCGCGGTGTCACCGCCGGTGACGGAGAAGGCGAAGGGGAAGTTGGAGGCCGAGTAGACGGCCACCACACCGAGCGGCACCTTGCAGCGGCGCAGGTCGGGCACGGGCGGGGTGGCGGTGTCGTCCGGGTGGTCGATGATCACGTCGAGGAAGGCGCCCTCCTCGACGATGCCCGCGAAGGCCCGCAACTGGTAGCAGGTACGGGCGAGTTCGCCGTGCAGCCGGACCGGGCCCAGCGCGGTCTCGGCGTCCGCGGTCTCGATCAGCCCCTCCCTGGCCGCTTCCAGTTCGTCGGCGCAGGAGCGCAGGAAGGCGGCGCGCAGCCCGCGGTCGGCCAGGGCGTGCCGCGCCTCGTGGGCGGCGCGGACGGCGGCGTCCACCTCCTGGGCTGTGGCCTCGACCGCGACCTGTTCGCGCTGCTTCCCGGTTCGGGGGTCGACACTCCAGACTGGTGCTGCTGCCACCGCGGTCCCTCCAGACCTGGGGACGTTCGATATGCTGAACGCTGTCTCCATGCGTGAACTCGCCTGGAGACTATATCCATAGTTCCTCGGCGGACGAAGGGGCAGGGGCGATGCCGGCAGGCCAGGCGAGCGGCGGGGGTCAGGTCAAGTCGGCCGTGCGGACCGTCGAGCTGCTGGAGTACTTCGCCGGACGCCCGGGGATGCACTCCCTCGCCTCGGTCCAGGAGGCCACCGGCTACCCCAAGTCCAGCCTCTACATGCTGCTGCGCACCCTGGTCGACCTCGGCTGGGTGGAGACCGACGCGACCGGCACGCGCTACGGCATCGGCGTGCGCGCGCTGCTGGTGGGCACCTCCTACATCGACGGCGACGAGGTGGTCGCGGCCGCCCGCCCCACGCTGGACCGGCTCTCCGACGACACCACCGAGACCATCCACCTGGCCCGGCTGGACGGCACCAACGTCGTCTATCTGGCCACCCGTCAGTCCCAGCACCATCTGCGGCCGTTCACCCGCGTCGGCCGCCGGCTGCCCGCCCACTCGACCTCGCTGGGCAAGTCCATCCTCGCCACCTACAGCGACGAGCAGGTACGCCGGATGCTCCCCGAGACGCTGTCCGCGCTGACCGAGAACACCATCACCGACCGGGAGAAGCTCATCGAGGAGCTGCAACAGGTGCGGGAGACGGGGTACGCGGTGGATCGCGAGGAGAACACCCTCGGGCTGCGCTGCTTCGGCGTGGCGATCCCGTACCGCACCCCCGCGCGGGACGCGATCAGCTGCTCGGTGCCCGTCGCCCGGCTCACCCCCGCACACGAGCAGACCGTGAAAGAAGCCCTGTTCGACGCACGCGACCGGCTCACCCTGGCCACTCGGAGGCTGTGACCCATGAACATCGCCCTGCGCGAGGTGCACGACAGCGATCTGCCGGTCTTCTACCGGCTGCTGAACGATCCCGAGGCCCTGCGCATGGCGGCCTTCACCCCGAAGGACCCGGCCGACCGGGACGCCTTCGACGCCCACTGGGCGAAGATCCTCGCCTCGCCCGACACGATCAACCGCACCGTGCTGCTCGACGGGGACGTGGTCGGCCACGCCTCGGTGTACGGGGAGGCGGGCGAGCGCGAGGTGACGTACTGGATCGACCGCGCCCACTGGGGCAAGGGCATCGCCACGGCAGCGCTGCGGGCGCTGCTGGCCGAAGTTCCCGAACGCCCGCTGCTCGCGCGGGTCGCCGCCGACAACGCGGGGTCGCGGCGCGTGCTGGAGAAGTGCGGCTTCGAGGTGTCCGGCAGCGTCATGTCGTACGCGCCGGCACGGGGCACGGAGATCGAGGAACTCGTGCTCACGCTGGAGGCCTGAGCGCGCGTCTCTCCGCCGTGCGGCGGATGCGGATCATCGCACGGCAGGACGCGCGCGGGGCGGCGGCACGGCAGCGTGGAGGCATGACCGCAGCCGCCACCGCGTCCGCGCGGACCGACCGATCCTCCAGGCTTCATGAACAATCGATGAGAAACCCGGCCGGACAGGAACGATCCGCCCCGCGCCGCTCGTCTGTCCCCACGGCATGAACAAGACGATCAGGCGCGCCTCGGTCTTCGTGCTGCTCCTGGTGCTCGCCCTGCTGTTCCGGGCGACCTGGGTGCAGTTCTACGACGGCCGGGCCCTCGCGGACGACAAGAACAACCGGCGGAACGCGATCGAGACCTACGCGGCGCCGCTCGGGAACATCATCGTGGCCGGTGAGTCGGTCACCGGCTCGGCGCGCACGACGGGCGGCGACCTCGCGTACAAGCGCACCTACCGCGACGGCCCGCTGTACGCCGCGGTGACCGGCTACGCCTCGCAGGCGTATGCGCCGACGCAGCTCGAGGGCATCTACGAGGACGTGCTCAACGGCACCGACAGCCGTCTGAAGACGGTGATGGACACCGTCACCGGCAAGCGGGCCGACCCGGGCAATGTGGTGACCACCATCGACCCGGCGGTGCAGAAGGCGGCGTACGAGGCGCTCGGCGACAAGAAGGGCGGGGCGGTCGCGATCGACCCGAAGACCGGCCGCATCCTCGCGGCGGTGTCGACCCCGTCGTACGACCCGGCGTCGCTGACCGACGCCAACACCGCGGGCCAGGCGTGGAAGAAGCTCACCGGGGACCCGGACAAGCCGCTCACCAACCGGGCGCTGCGCCAGCCGCTGCCGCCGGGCTCGACGTTCAAGCTGGTCGTCGCGGCGGCGGCGCTGGAGGAGGGACTGTACGAGTCGGTGGACGAGAAGACCGACAGCCCGGACCCCTATCCGCTGCCGGGCACCAGCCGGAACCTGACCAACGAGAACCCCAACGCCCCGTGCGAGGACGCCTCGATCCGGGTGGGTCTGCAGTACTCCTGCAACAACGTCTTCGCCAAGATGGCCGTCGACCTCGGCGAGGACAAGGTGCGGGCGATGGCGGAGAAGTTCGGCTTCAACGACGAGGAGCAGGACGTGCCGGTGCGCGCCCACCCGAGCGTGTACCCCTCGGACATGTATCCCTCGCAGACCGCGCTGACCGGCATCGGCCAGTTCGACGTGACCGCCACGCCGCTGCAGATGGCGATGGTGTCGGCGGCGCTCGCCAACGGCGGTGAGCTGGTCTCGCCGCACATGGTGTCGCGGGTCACCGACGGCGGCGGCGACGTGCTGCGCGACTACGGCGACGAGGCGCGGACGGAGCGGATCGTCTCCTCCGCCACCGCCGAGCAGCTCCAGTCGGCGATGCAGACGGTTGTCGAGGAGGGCACCGGCACCAACGCGCGCATCCCCGGCGCGACCGTGGGCGGCAAGACCGGCACCGCGCAGCACGGCGAGAACAACAGCAAGACCCCGTACGCCTGGTTCACCTCGTACGCGAAGTCCGAGACGACCGGCAAGGAGGTCGCCGTGGCGGTGATGGTGGAGCAGTCCGGCGCGGCCCGCTCGGAGGTCAGCGGCAACGGCCTGGCGGCCCCGGTCGCCAAGGCGGCCATGGAGGCGGCGCTGAAGGACTGAGGACCGGAAAGGAGCCGCTGAAGGACTGAGGACCGGAGGAAGCCGCTGAAGGACCGAGAACGCCATCGAGTCCCTGAAATCCGAGGAACTGCCGGAAGCGAGTGAACCTCACCGCGCGAAGCGGCGTCTGAACGGACGGGCCGCCCCCTTCCCCCCGGGGGCGGCCCGTCGCCGTACTGCCGTGCCGTGCGGGCTAATTGACGCTTACCCGACCGCTACTTGACGTACCCGACCGCTACTTGACGCCGAGCAGCTGCTCGATCGGGTCGATCGCGAAGTACACCAGGAACAGCGCCGAGGTGCCCCACAGCAGCCAGTGGACCTCCTTGGCCCGGCCGAGGACCGTCTTGATGACGACGTAGGCGATGAAGCCGGCGCCGATGCCGTTGGTGATGGAGTAGGTGAACGGCATGACGGCGATGGTGAGGAAGGCCGGGACGGCGATCTCGAAGCGGTCCCACTCGATGTGCTTGACCTGGACCATCATCAGGAAGCCGACGGCGACCAGGGCGGGGGCGGCGGCCTGGAGCGGGACGATGGTCAGCAGCGGCGTCAGGAACAGCGCGAGGGCGAACAGGCCGCCGGTGACCAGGTTGGCGAAGCCGGTGCGGGCGCCCTCGCCGACGCCGGCCGCGGACTCGATGTAGGAGGTCGCCGAGGAGGCGGAGGAGGCGCCGCCCGCGACGGCCGCGGCGCCGTCGATCAGCAGCACCCGGCCGAGGTTGGGCACCTTGCCCTCCTCGTCCAGCAGCCCGGCCTCGGCGCTGACACCGACGACGGTGCCCATGGTGTCGAAGAAGTCGGACAGGATCAGCGTGAACACCAGCAGGACCACGGTGACCACACCGGCCTGACCGAAGGCGCCGAACAGGCTGAAGTCGCCGATCAGCCCGAAGTCGGGGCTGCCGACCACCTGGTCCGGCCACTCGGGCGTGGTCAGGCCCCAGGTGCGCACCTCGGCGAGGGAGTTGATGACGAGAGCGACCAGCGTCATCACCACGATGCTGATCAGGATGGCGCCCTTCACCTTGCGGGCGAGCAGCGCGATGGTCAGCAGCACGCCGAGACAGAACACCAGCATGGGCCAGCCGGTGAGGGTGCCGCTGCCGCCGAGCTGCACCGGGACGGTGGTGTTCGCGGCGTCCGGGATGCGGGTGACGAAGCCGGCGTCGACGAAGCCGATGAGGGTGATGAACAGGCCGATGCCGACGCTGATCGCCTGCTTGAGGGGGCGCGGGATGGCGTGCATGACGGCCTCGCGCAGCCCGGTCACCACCAGCACGCAGATCAGCAGGCCCTCCAGCACGATCAGGCCCATCGCGTCGTCCCAGCTCATCAGCGGGGCCACCTGGAAGGCGACGACGGCGTTCAGGCCGAGTCCGGCGGCCAGCGCGAGGGGCAGATTGCCGGCAACGCCCATGATGACCGTCATCACCGCGGCCACCAGGGCGGTGGCGGTGGTGAGCTGGACGGGATCGAGCTGCTCGCCGAACTTGTCCTTGGCGCTGCCGAGGATGAGGGGGTTGAGCACCAGGATGTAGGCCATGGTGAAGAACGTGGCGAAACCGCCGCGTATCTCCCGGGCGAAGGTGGATCCCCGGGCGGTTATCCGGAAGAACCGGTCGAGGGCGTTGCCGCCGTCCGGCCGCGTGTCCGGGCCGGGCGAGGCGGCGGGCGTGGCAGGTGACGGAGCACCGGGGGTGGCGTTGGACGGCGCATCGGACATGGCGGGCTGCTCCTCGATCTGAGTGATCGTGTACGGACAACGCTGGCTGGATTGTGCCCGTGCCGCATCGAGTTCAGGTGTTGCTCGTGTTACGGAATCGCAGTCGTACCGGGGAGCCCGGGAGGAACGCCCCGAGGAGCCCGGGAGGTCCGCGCCGAGGAGCCGGAAGGAACGTCCCGAGGAGCCCGGGAGAAACGCCCGAGGAGCCCGGGAGGTCCGCGCCGAGGAGCCGGAAGGAACGTCCCGCGAGGCCTGGGAGGAACACCGATCCCGGCGCCGGAACCCATCGTTCCGCATCGCCGCGTCCAAGGCACCTTCCCGATCCGCTCGGCCGGTCCTTAGCCGCACGATGACCAGGCATGACGACGATGACGACCTGGACCGTGGTGCGGGTGCTGCGCGACCGCAACGCCGGTGCCCGCCTCTTCCACGCCGCCCTGACCGCCGGGAACGTCGGCCACACCGTGGTGTACGGCTCCTCCGCCAATACCCGCCTGTGGTGGGACCTGACCTCCGCGCGGGCGCTGGGCTACGACCCGCAGGACGACTCCGAGCCGTACGCCGCGAAGCCTCTCGCCGTGGAGGGCGAGCCGGACCCGGCCGACCCGGCCCAGGCCCGCCTGGGCGGCCACTTCGTGACCGACCCGCCGATCTGGCCGCACTGAGCACACCGACCGCACCGGCCGCACCGAGCGCACCCACCGCACCGGACCGGCCCCCGAGCGCGCCAACCGCACCTGCCGTACTGAGCGTATTGATCGCTCTGACCGAAAGCGCACCCCCTCGACCGAGCGGGCGGGCACGGAACGGGCCCGCCCGCGGCGCATTCGGTCACGGCGCCTGACCGGGATCCCCCCGCACCGCCCCGGCACGCAGCCCTGCCGGCGCCGGCGCCGGGCCCCGCCCGACCAGCGAAAAAGCTGCCACGGCCACGCATCGGGCGGGGCGCTCATGCCCCGTGTCCGAGCCGGGCAGCGGCCGGACCGAACGGGCACAATCGGGCAGGACCGTACGGGCAACAGACCTGGTCACCCGCGAGCACCCGCTGTACAAATTCCCACAAGGAAATCCAGGGCCCGAACGGGCAGCGCGACGGAGAGGCAGGTGACGACATGACCAGGACCGCGGAGGAACGCC
Source organism: Streptomyces thermocarboxydovorans (assembly GCF_039524635.1). Taxonomy (NCBI): domain Bacteria; kingdom Bacillati; phylum Actinomycetota; class Actinomycetes; order Kitasatosporales; family Streptomycetaceae; genus Streptomyces; species Streptomyces thermocarboxydovorans. The sequence continues at coordinate 42,051 of NZ_BAAAGU010000011.1, forward strand.
AGCGCGAGATCGTCCGCCTGGCCCGCGCCACCGGCTCCGTGGACGTCACCGCGCTGGCCGCCGACCTCGGTGTGGCGAAGGAGACCGTCCGCCGTGATCTGCGCGCCCTGGAGGACCACGGGCTGATCCGCCGCACCCACGGCGGTGCCTACCCGGTGGAGAGCGCCGGCTTCGAGACGACGCTCGCGTTCCGCTCCACCAGCCATGTCCCCGAGAAGCGCCGTATCGCCGCCGCCGCGGCCGACCTGCTCGGCGACGCCGAGACCGTCTTCGTCGACGAGGGCTTCACCCCGCAGCTCATCGCCGAGGCGCTGCCCAGGGACCGCCCGCTGACCGTGGTCACCGCGTCCCTGCCGGTCGCGGGAGCACTGGCGGAGACAGGCACGATCTCCGTCCTGCTGCTCGGCGGCCGGGTCCGCTCCGGGACGCTCGCCACGGTCGACCACTGGACCACCAAGATGCTCGCCGGTTTCGTCATCGACCTGGCCTACATCGGCGCCAACGGCATCTCCCGCGAGCACGGTCTGACCACGCCCGACCCTGCGGTCAGCGAGGTCAAGGCACAGGCCATCCGCTCCGCACGACGGGTCGTCTTCGCGGGCGTCCATACCAAGTTCGGGGCGGTCAGCTTCTGCAAGTTCGCCGAGATCGGCACGCTCGAGGCGATCGTCACCAGCACCCTCCTGCCGGCCGCCGAGGCCCACCGCTACTCCCTCCTGGGGCCCCAGATGATCCGCGTCTGACGGTCCCGCCAAGCCGGGAGCACCCTTCGAGAACCACCGCCCTGTGACCCTCTGCGGTCCCGCACGTCCCCATACATCAGATTTGCACTGAAATTCCCTGGAGCATCCCATGCGAACCCAGAGCCGACGCTCGCCACGCACCCTGATCGCCGTGGCGGCGATAGGGACGCTGATCACTCCGCTCGCCGCCTGCTCGGGCGCAGGCGGGTCCGGCTCCTCCGGCGGCGGCGACTCCATCAACGTCCTGATGGTGAACAATCCGCAGATGGTGGATCTGCAGAAGCTGACCGCCGCCAACTTCACCAAGGAAACCGGCATCAAGGTCAACTTCACGGTGCTGCCGGAGAACGACGTCCGGGACAAGATCAGCCAGGACTTCGCCAACCAGGCCGGGCAGTACGACGTGGCCACCCTCAGCAACTACGAGATCCCGATCTACGCCAAGAACGGGTGGCTGCACTCCCTGGACGAGTACGTCGAGAAGGACACCGCCTTCGACCAGGACGACATCCTCCCGCCCATGACCAAGGCGCTCACCGCCGAGGACGGCAAGCTCTACGGCGAGCCCTTCTACGGCGAGTCCTCCTTCCTGATGTACCGCAAGGACGTCCTGGAGAAGGAGGGCCTGAAGATGCCGCCCAAGCCCACCTGGAAGCAGGTGGCCGAGCTGGCCGCCAAGGTGGACGGGGCCGAGCCCGGCATGAAGGGCATCTGCCTGCGTGGCCTGCCCGGCTGGGGCGAGGTGATGGCGCCGCTGACCACCGTGGTCAACACCTTCGGCGGCACCTGGTTCGACAAGGACTGGAAGGCCAGGCTCGACTCCAAGGAGTTCAAGGAGGCCACGCAGTTCTACGTCGACCTGGTCCGCGAGCACGGTGAGGCCGGCGCCGCCCAGTCCGGCTACGCCGAGTGCCTGAACAACATGACCCAGGGCAAGACGGCCATGTGGTACGACGCCACCGCCGGCGCCGGCTCCCTGGAGGCCAAGGGCTCCCCGGTCAAGGGCAAGATCGGCTACGTCCCGGCCCCGGTGGAGAAGACCGACAGCTCCGGCTGGCTCTACACCTGGGCGTGGGGCATCCAGAAGGCGTCCAAGAACCCGGAGAACGCCTGGAAGTTCATCTCCTGGGCCTCCGGCAAGGAGTACGAGAAGCTCGTCGGCGAGAAGGCCGGCTGGTCCAACGTGCCGGCCGGCAAGCGGACCTCGACCTACGACATCCCGGAGTACCGCAAGGAGGCCGCCGCGTTCGCGGACGTCACCCGTGACGCCATCGCCGCCGCCAGGCCCGAGGACCCGGGCGTGCAGCCCCGGCCCGCGCCCGGCATCCAGTTCGTCGGCATCCCCGAGTTCACCGACCTGGGCACCAAGGTCTCCCAGGAGATCAGCTCCGCCATCGCCGGACGGCAGTCGGTGGACAGCGCCCTGAAGAAGTCTCAGAAGCTCGCCGAGGCCGTCGCCGAGAAGTACGAGGCATCATGACCCTCACGACTGAGGCCCGGGTCGCCGCCGTCCCCGGACGGCCGGCGGCCCGCCGCCCCGACCGGATCCGCGCCTGGGCCACCCGGGCTCCGCTGCTGCCCGCCCTGATCTTCATGATCGTGGTCACGCAGCTGCCCTTCGTGGCCACCCTGGTGATCTCGTTCTTCGACTGGAACGCGCTCTACCCCGAGGACCGCCGCTTCGCCGGACTCGCCAACTACGGCGAGGTGCTCAGCGACCCCGATCTGCGCAACTCGGTGTGGACGACGATCCTGCTGACCGTCACCGTGGTACTGGTCAGCCTGCTGCTGGGACTGCTGCTCGCGCTGCTGCTCGACCGCCGCTTCCGCGGCCGGGCCGCCGTGCGCACCATGCTCATCGCACCGTTCCTGCTGGTGCCGATCGCCGCCGCGCTGCTGTGGAAGCACGTGCTGTTCAACCCCGAGTACGGGCTCTTCAACGGCATCCTCAACGCCATCGGCGGGGAGGGCGCCGCGCAGCCGGACTGGATCTCCGAGATGCCGCTGACGGCGGTGGAGGCCGCGCTGATCTGGCAGTGGACCCCGTTCATGATGCTGATCCTGCTCGCCGGACTGCAGAGCCGCGACCCGCAGCTGGTGGAGGCGGCCCGGATGGACGGCGCGAGCGACTGGCAGGTGTTCGTCCACATCACGCTGCCGCATCTGCGCCGCTACCTCGAACTCGGCGTGCTCCTTGGCTCGATCTACATCGTGCAGAACTTCGACGCCGTGTTCACCATCACCTCCGGCGGCCTGGGCACCGCCAACCTGCCGTACACGATCTACCAGACCTTCTACCAGGCACACGAGAACGGCCTCGCCTCCGCGGCCGGCGTCATCGTCGTGATCGGCTCGATCATCCTGGCGACCTTCGCGCTGCGCGTGGTGTCGTCGCTGTTCCGTGAGGAGGTGTCCCGCTGATGGCCACCGTCACTGCCGCGCGACCGGCCCCAACGCCCCGGCGGACCGGCCCCCGCGGCCGGTTCCGGGGGGCCGCCCTGGGCATCGTCGCCTGGCTGGCCGGGATCGTGTTCGTGCTGCCCATCCTCTGGATGGTGCTGACGTCCTTCCACTCCGAGGCGGACGCGGCGACCAACCCGCCGTCCGTGACGGCCGCGCTGACCCTGGACGGCTACCGCGAGTTCTTCGGGCTCGCCGGGGGCGCCAGCCCCTGGCCCGCCCTGATCAACTCCATGACCGCCTCGGTCGTGTCCACGCTGCTCACGCTGGCGCTGGCGCTGCCCGCCGCGTACGCGCTGTCCATCCGTCCGGTGAAGAAGTGGACCGACGTCCTGTTCTTCTTCCTCTCCACCAAGATGCTGCCGCTGGTGGCCGGCCTGCTGCCGATCTACCTGTTCGCCAAGAACACCGGCCTGCTGGACAACATCTGGGCCCTGGTCATCCTCTACACGGCCATGAATCTGCCGATCGCGGTCTGGATGATGCAGTCGTTCCTGTCCGAGGTCCCGGTCGCGATCATCGAGGCCGCGCAGATCGACGGCGCCCGGCTGCCGACCGTGCTGACCCGGGTGGTCGCCCCGATCGCCCTGCCCGGCATCGCGGCCACCGCCCTGATCTGCTTCATCTTCAGCTGGAACGAGCTGCTGTTCGCCCGGGTGCTGACCGGCGTGGTCGCCGAGACCGCCCCCGTCTTCCTCACCAGCTTCATCACCAGCCAGGGCCTGTTCCTGGCCAAGGTGTGCGCCGCATCGTTCGTCATCTCCCTGCCGGTGCTCGCCGCGGGGTTCGCCGCCCAGGACAAACTCGTCCAGGGCCTGTCGTTGGGAGCCGTCAAATGAAGGCCGCCGTCATCGAGTCCGTGGGCAAGGCTGTCGTCACCGAGGTCCCGGACCCGACGCCGGGACCGCGGGAAGTCGTCGTGGAGGTCGACGCGTGCGGCCTGTGCGGCACCGATCTGCACATACTCCAGGGCGAGTTCGCCCCCAAACTGCCGATCGTGCCGGGCCACGAGTTCGCGGGCGAGGTGGTGGGCGTCGGCTCCCAGGTCACCGAGGTCTCGGTGGGCGACCAGGTGGCGGTGGACCCCTCCCTCTACTGCTACGAGTGCCGCTACTGCCGCACCGGCCACAACAACATGTGCGAACGCTGGGCGGCGATCGGCGTGACGACCGCGGGCGGCGCGGCCCAGTACGCGGTGGCCCCCGTGGCGAACTGCGTCAGACTCCCCGAGCACATCCGCACCCAGGACGCGGCCCTGATCGAACCCCTGTCCTGCGCGGTCCGCGGCTACGACGTCCTGCAGTCCCGCATCGGCGCCCATGTGCTGATCTACGGCTCCGGGACGATGGGCCTGATGATGCTGGAACTCGCCAAGCGCACCGGCGCGGCCAGCGTGGACATGGTGGACATCAACCCCGACCGCCTCCGCACCGCCGTCCAGCTGGGCGTGTCCTCCTCCGCCGCCAGCGCCGACGAACTGGACCGCCCCCAGGGCTGGGACCTGGTCATCGACGCGACGGGCAACGCGGCGGCGATCCAGGACGGCCTGGACCGCGTTGCCAAGGCCGGCACCTTCCTCCAGTTCGGCGTGGCCGACTACGCGACCCGGGTCACCATCGACCCGTACCGCATCTACAACCAGGAGATCACCATCACCGGCTCCATGGCGGTGCTGCACAGCTTCGAACGAGCGGCGGAACTCTTCGCCACCGGCGTCATCGACCCCGACATCTTCATCAGCGACCGCCTCCCCCTCACCCAGTACCCCAAGGCGCTCGACCAGTTCGCCTCCGGCGTAGGCCGCAAGATCGTCGTCGTCCCCTGACCCCATCGCCCCCCTGTCCATCCCCCCTCCCCACCGAGCCCGGGCCGCTCCCCACCCAACCATCCGGCCCGGGCTCGCCTTTTGCCGACCGAGCACCCCTTCGGCCACTACTGAGCCAACCGAGCCGGGTGGTGGGCGGGCGAGGCCGGGGTCCAGGGGCGGAGCCCCTGGCGGGGTCGAAGGGGCGGAGCCCCTGGGGACGGGACGGGTAGGGGCGGCGGGGGCGAAAACACCCCCCGATCGGGCCACAGGTAAGGGAACGGCAAAACCGCCCCGCTCGTTCACCCGGCATGACAGCTATGACCCCCGGCTCGAACATCCCTCTCTCCGCCACCAAAGTGACGGTGGACGTCACCGCCCCCGTGCGGCTGGACGTCTCGGGCCTGCTGCTCACCTCCGCCGGCAAGGTGCGCTCCGACGACGACTTCATCTTCTACAACCAGCCCACCGGCCCCGGCGTGACCTACCGCTCCGGCGGCGGCACGGCCCCCGACGCCATCACCGTCGACACCACGGCCCTGCCCCCCGGCATCGAGAAGGTCGTCGTCACGGCCAGCCCCGACGCCCCCGGCCAGACCTTCCAGGGCATCGAACCAACGGCCACCATCCGCAACGCCGACGACAACTCCGTCCTCGCCACCTTCACACCCCCGCAGCTCGGCTCCGAGACGGCCCTCGTCATCGTCGAGATCTACCTCCGCAACGGCCAGTGGAAGGCCCGAGCCGTCGGCCAGGGCTACACCAACGGACTCGCCGGCATCGCCACCGACTTCGGCGTCACCGTCGACGAACCGGCCACCCCCACCCAGCCGGCCGCCGCGGCCCCCACCCCGCCGACCCCGCCGGCACCCCCGGTCACCCCGCCCCATCCCTCCATGCAGCCCCCGGCCACCGCACCGGCTCCTCCGGCGCCCGCCGCACCCGCACCCGCACCCGCACCCACCCCGCCCGCCGCCGCAGACACCGGCAAGATCAACCTCGACAAGGGCCGCGTCAACCTCCAGAAGAACCAGACCGTCTCCCTGATGAAGGGCGGCCGCCCGCTGCTCTCCCAGGTCAAGATGGGCCTCGGCTGGGAACCCGCCTACCGCGGCAAGGACATCGACCTCGACGCCTCCGTCATCGCCTACGGCCCCCAGCGCAACCACATCGACAGCTGCTACTTCGGCAAGCTGCAAATCCTCAGCGGCGCGATCCAGCACTCCGGCGACAACCTCACCGGCGAGGGCGCCGGCGACGACGAGGTCATCACGGTCGACCTCGGCCGCCTCCCCCAGGAGGTCACCGGCCTGGTCTTCACCGTCAACTCCTTCTCCGGCCAGAAGTTCACCGAGGTCGCCAAGGCGTACTGCCGCCTCCTGGACGGCACCACCGGCGAGGAACTCGTCCGCTTCGACCTCACCGGCGCCGAACCCCAGACGGGCGTGATGATGGCCAAGCTCATCCGCCAGTTCTCCGGCGAGTGGGAGATGACGGCGATGGGCAACTTCGTGAAGTCCCGCACCGTCCGAGGCATGGTCAAGCCCGCAGCCCAGGCCCTGTAACCGGGCCCCGAGCCGGCACGCGCCAGGCGCCCCCTCCCCCAGGGGGCGCCACCGCGAGCCCAGGGCCCCGCAGCCCAGGGCCCCGCAGCCCGCACACCCCACGCCCCAACGCGCAGCCCAGAACGCGCAAGCCCCCGGCGCTCACCCCCGAGCCCGAAGCCCCTCCATCAGCAACCCCACATACCGCCGCAACCGCTCCCCCACATCCTCCGCACCCTCCGCATCCCCCGCGTCCCCCGCGTCCCCCACGCTCTCCCCACCGACCGCCTCACCGCACGCCATCGCAACGCCGTGCACCAGCCGCAGCACATCCATCGCCCCGACATCCCGCCGCAACTCCCCCGCCCCCTGCGCGTCCCCCACCAACCGCGCGACGGCCTGCCTCAGCGGATCACAGCAGTCGGACGAGGCACCCCCGGCACCACGCCCCGCCTCCTCACCCCCACCCACCGAGGAACTCAACAGCGCCCGCAGCCCCCGCATCTGGATCATCCCCAGACCCAGTTCGTTCAGCCACGCCACCAGCGCCGCCCCCGCCGGCAACCGCTCCGCCAGCTCACCGGCCCGCTCCGCGATCGCCTCGATCCGGTCGGAGTACACCGCCTCCAGCAGCGCCCGCCGGGTGGGAAAGTGCCGGTAGAGCGTGCCCGCCCCGACCCCCGCCCGCTTGGCGATGTCGTCGAGCGAGGCCCCCTCGCCCTGCGCCGCGAACGCCTCCACCGCCGCCGCCAGCAACCGCTCACGATTGCGCCGGGCGTCCGCGCGCATGGGCCTGACCTGCGCCATTCGTCACTCCTCGGCCCGGGAACCTCCCTCGTACCCTACCGAGCCGCTGCGGACCCAGGCCCCCACCGAAGACACGGGAACGCGGGGATGCGGCGACGCAGGGACGCGGGGACCAGGGCCGCAGGGACGCGAGGATGCGGCGACGCGGGGACGCGGAACGCACCCGCTCAGAACAGCGCGCTGTACGCGTTCAGCGCCGGCTGCCCACCCAGATGCGCGTACAGCACGGTCGACTCCCGCGGAATCTCCCCGCGCGACACCAGATCGATCAGCCCCGCCATCGACTTCCCCTCGTAGACGGGGTCGGTGATCATCCCCTCCGTCCGGGCCGCGAGCCGCATCGCCTCCAGCGTCGACTCGTCCGGTATCCCGTACACGCCCGCGTGATAGCGCTCGTCCAGCTCCACGTCCGCCACGGTCAGCTCCCCCTGTACGCCGATGAGCCGCCCGGTGTTCTGCGCGATCCGCGCGATCTGCTCCCGCGTCTCGGCGGGTTTCGCGCTGGCGTCGATACCGATGACCCGCCGCTGCCGCCCGCCGGCCTCCTCCAGCGCACGGAACCCGGCGACCATCCCGGCCTGGGTGGACCCGGTCACCGAGCACACGATCACGGTGTCGAAGAAGACGCCCAGCTCCCGCTCCTGCTCGGCGACTTCCCGCGCCCACCGGGCGAACCCGAGCCCGCCGAGCGGATGGTCGGAGGCACCGGCCGGAATGGCGTACGGCTTGCCGCCGGCCTCCTCGACCTCCCTGAGCGCCTGCTCCCAGCTCTCCTTGAACCCGATGCCGAACCCGGCCCGCACCAGCCGCACATCGGCCCCGGCCAGCCGGCTGATCAGGATGTTGCCGACCTTGTCGTACACGGAGTCGGGCCAGTCCACCCAGCTCTCCTGCACGAGCACGCACTTCAGCCCGGCCCGGGCCGCCACGGCGGCGACCTGCCGCGTGTGGTTCGACTGCACCCCGCCGATGGACACCAGGGTGTCGCAGCCCTGCGCTAGCGCGTCGGCGACCAGGTACTCCAGCTTGCGGGTCTTGTTCCCGCCGTACGCGACACCGGAGTTGCAGTCCTCCCGCTTGGCCCACAGCGAGGCACCGCCGAGGTGAGCGGTGAGCCGCTCCAGCGGATGCACGGGCGAGGGCCCGAAGAGCAGGGGGTAACGCTCGTAGGAGTCAAGGGACATGATGGTCCTCCCGGTTCGGGTGCTCAGTCGGCGAGCTCTTCGAGCCCGCGCCAGATCTCCGCGGTGACCCGGACCGCCCGGTCCGTGTCTCCGTCCGCGCAGGCCTCGATCAGCCGTTCGTGCAGTCCCACCGAACGGCAGCTGCCGCCCTCGCCGAAGCGCCGGCGTTCCAGGCGGCGGATCAGGGGGGTGTAGCGGGCGATGGTCGCGGCGGCGGCGCGGTTGCCGCTCACCCGGACCAGCACGTCGTGCAGCTCGTCGTCGGCGCGTACGGCCCCGTCCACGTCACCGGATTCCACGGCCGCGGCGAAGCGCTCGTTGGCGGCCCGCATGGCCGTGATGCCGTCGGCGGCCAGCCGGGGCACGGCGACCCGGGTCACCAGTTCGTGCATGGCGCCGACCACCGCGGCGGCGTCCCGCACATCGGCCGCGACCAGCGGTGTCACCCGTGTGTAGCTCTGCGGTTTGCTCTCCAGCAGCCCCTCGTCCACGAGCCGCGAGAACGCCTCCCGCACCGGCGCCCGCGACAGCCCGAGCCGCTCGGCGAGCTCGGCGTCCCGCACCACCGCACCGGGCTCCAGCTCACCGGCCACGATGGCGTCCCGGATCGCCTCATAGGCACGGTCCCTGAGCAGGGTGCGGCGCACCGGCCGGATGGTCTCCATGGACTGAAATGTTAGATGTCAGTCGCCCGAACGGAAAGACCCCGGCCCGCACTCACCATGCGGACCGGGGTCCTCGGGGTTGAGCCTGGGTTGAGCCTCCTGGCTCCTCACGCGACCCACGGCCAGTCGGCGTCACGCCCCGCCTCGAGCAGCGGGACCATGCGGAACGCCGCGTCCGACAGGCCGCCGAAGGTGTGCCGGTTCGCCGTGCCCGACGGGCCGTGGCCCGCCCGGTACCCGGCGAGGTTCCAGGTGTAGACCGGCACATCGGCGGGGATCTGCGAGGTCGGGTCGCCGTGGCGGCTGTAGGCGTACTGCTCGTCGGTGACGATCAGCACCCGGTCGTGCTTCCGGTAGTGCCGGCGGACTGCCTCGGTGGTGTCGGTGCCGCCCAGGTCGCCGAAGCGGTCCAGGATCTTCAGCACCGACTCCCCCTTGCGGAACCGCACCGGCCGGCTGCCGGTGCCGAACTCGACCAGGTCCGCCTGCTCCGCCCGCAGCGCGATCGCCGTGCCGAAGACCGCCGCGGCGTCCGCGCGGGTCAGCTCGGAACGGTCGGACATGCGCGAGTAGAACATCGAGCCGGAGCGGTCGACGAGCACCAGCGTGCGTCCCCGCAGCGCGGGCACATTGGCCAGCGAGTGGCCGAGTGCCTGCTCCAGCGGGTACGACCAGCGCAGCGACGGCACGTGCTGGTACGCGGCCAGGTACCGGAAGGGGAACTGCCGCGACCGCCGCACCTCGTCCGGGTCGCTGATCCGGGCGGCGACCTGTGCGGCGACCTCGTCCGAGACGCCCGCCTCGTCGAAGTTCCGCAGGTTGCGCACCAGCGCCATGGCGCCCATGGACGGGATGACGGCCTCCCAGGCCGCCCGGTCCATCGGCCCCTGCAGCCAGCCGGCCAGCGCCTCCCAGGTCATGCCCGCCGCCGCGAGCCGCTCGGCACCGCCAGGAGCGGTGACCACCGCACGCCGCTCGGCGACGGGCAGGGCCATCAGCTCGCGGTGCGCGCCGAGCACGGGAACGGCCGCGGGCGGCTCCGCGGTGTCCGGGTGGAACCGGCGGTCCAGGGCGTACCGGAACAGCTCGCCCTGCCACGGCTTGTCCGGGTCGGGGGCCGCGTGCACCAGGTTGAGGATGTCGCCGAAGCGGTAGCCCTTGGAGGGGGTGTCGTACTTCAGCAGCGCCTTGCCGGTGTAGAGCCGCCGCACGGCGTCCGCGATGCCGCGCTTGACGGGCTTGGGGATGCTGCGGCCGTACCGGGAGGTCCAGTACGCGAGCAGCTCTCCGGGCTCGTCGGGCCGGCGCAGCACCGAGGCGATCACCTGACGGCCCGTCGGACCGCCGGTGGCAGCGGCCTCGAGGCGGGCCTTGACGTACTCGGCGGCGCCCACCACGGAGGCGGTGCGCAGGTTGCCCTCGCCGCGCAGCCAGCCGAGCAGGCCGGCGGTCCACTCGGGGTCGGTGACGGCGAGCTCGCGGACCAGCCCGGTGAACCGGTCGTCCCGGTCGGTGCCGGTCTCGTAGAAGGTCTGCTCGCTCACGAAGTGGGACACGGCGAGCAGGAACAGCTCGGAGCGGGCGTCCCGCTCGTGGCCCCGGCCGCCCTCGTAGGTGCGCAGTACGCGCCCGGTGGACGTCACCCGAGAGGCGGGACGTGCCTTGGCCGCCCTGGTGTTGAATCGCGCCATGCTGAATTCCCCCGAATTCTTGGTTCATTTCGGGGAGGCGCGGCAGGAGGAAAGTGCCCGAGAAGGGGAGTCGGCGACGGGAAATTGCCGGACGCGTCTTCCGCTTCCGCCACACCGGAACTCGGTCCGGTGACGGGATTCGAACCCGTACCCCTTTCGGGATCCGGTCCTGAAGTACCCGTTGCCTGCGCACCGGGCACCCACCTCGTGCCGCGCCTCCCGAGATCAGTTCGGCGGCGGCCTGGAATCCATGGGAAAGGAAGGAGCCGCAGCCATCGCACCGGGAGGTGCGTGACGTTCAGGTGTCCAGAGATCGAGTTCGGCGGAACCGACGTGGTGCTCTGCCTCTGAGCTACACCGGCACCGCGTGCCGATGGCGGGACTCGAACCCGCGACCTCTCCATTTCGAGTGGAAGTAGGTCCTGCCTTCGCACCTGGACGCGTATCACTCTAGAAGTGGACTCCCGCCACCGGCGACCGAATTAATTCCCCGTCGCTTCCGCCAGTTCCACAGCCCAGCGGCAAACGATGCCGGACCCGGGATCAACCGCCCCGCTGCGACCGCGCCTTGAACGCGGCCTTGCGGGCCTCCTTCGCCACCTTCTTGTCCGGGTGCAGCCGCCCCATCGCCTCCAGCACGTCCGCCGTGGCCGGGTGGTCCACCCGCCAGGCCGTGGCGAAGAAGCCGCTGTGCTGCCGGGCCAGCCCCTCCACCAGAGCCTGCAGCTCCTCGGAGTTGCCCTCGGCGGCGAGCTGGGCGGCCAGGGTGTCGATGGTCAGCCAGAAGATCATCGCCTCGGTGGGCGGGGGCACGTCGCTCGCGCCCTGCTCGGTCAGCCAGACCCGGGCGAGGCCGCCGAGCTCGGCGTCGTCCAGCACCTCCCGCAGCGCGGGCTCCGCGGAGCCGCCGACCAGCGACAGCGCCTGCTGGCAGCGCAGCCGCCTGAGCGGCGCGCCCTCGTCCGAGCCGCGGGCGGCGGCCAGCAACTCCCGTGCCGCGGCGAGCGGTTGACGGCGGGCCAGCCACTGCTGGGTCTCCGCGTGGGCGGCCGCCGGCGGGAACGCGGCGGTGCCGTCGAGCAGCACGTCCGCGCCCTTGTCGGCGAGGTCCCCGACGGCCGGGGCGTCGAAGCCGGCCTCCTGCAGCCGGGCGCGCAGCCCGTACAGGCCGAGCGGGGTCAGCCGCACCATGCCGTAGCGGGAGACGTCGGTGTCGTCGACGGGCTCGTCCTCGGCCTCGCCGAGCAGCGACTCGTCGACGGGCTGGTACTGCACGAGTCCCACGGGCTCCAGCAGCCGGAACTGCTCGTCCAGCCGCATCATCGCGTCGGAGACCTGCTCCAGCACGTCGTTGGTGGGTTCCGTCATGTCGTCCGGCACGATCACGGACGCGGCCAGCGCGGGCAGCGGCACCGGCGCGGGCGACGACTCCGGGTCGCCGACGGTCATCAGGTACAGGTTGCCGAGGATCCCGTCGAGGAACTCCGCCTCAGCCTCGGGATCCCAGTCGAGCGAGTCCAGGTCGAGGGTCCCGGACCCGTCGCTGCCGGCGATGGCGTCGACCAGTCCGCCCAGGTCGGGGGTGCCGGCGTCGGCGATCACCGCCTCCAGGGCGGAGCGCCAGACGCCCAGCACGTCCTGCGGGGATCCTCCGGTGAGCAGCGCCAGGTCGTCGCCCGCCCGGACGGTGCCCTCCTCCTCGTCGACGACCTCGACCAGCCCGGCGTCCACGGCGATCCGCCATGCCTCACTGGCCTCGGCGCCGGCGTCCTCACCGCTGAGCCCCAGCGCCTCGGCGGCCGCGGGCAGTTGCTCGTCGACCAGCCCGCCTCCGGCGTCGACGCGGGCCTGGGGCCCGGCCCAGCGGGCGAGCCGTGCGGCGCGGGAGAGCAGCGGCGTGGAGAGCGCATCGCGCGCCAGCTCCGCTTCGGGGTGCAGTAGCACCGGCGGCAAGGTGGAGCTGTCTGACATCGGCTGGTTCTCCTAGGGCGCCTGCTGTGACTCAGTCGCCAGCCTAGACGGATTTCCACCCATGCCGCCCACTTCATCTCCTCATCGGTGACGGCGCATGGCCGAAACCTTGACAAGTGCCCTGGCCTGGCTGGACATTGACGCGCGTAGAAATCGACGGACCGCCCGATTTCTCCACGCGTCACCACCCTCGTCCCGGCGCTCCACACATCCCCCGGAGGGATCCCCGTTGCCGAGCAAGTCGTCCTCCCGTCTCGCCGCGCTCACCGTCGCAGCGGTGTGCACCGCGGCGCCCCTCGCCCTGCCGGCCCCGGCGCACGCCGACTCCGTGCGCATCCATGACCTGCAGGGCGGCACCCGCATATCCCCCTACGTGGGCCAGCAGGTCACCGACGTGACCGGAATCGTCACCGGTGTCCGCACCTACGGCTCCTCCCGCGGCTTCTGGATCCAGGACCCGGACCCGGACGCCGACCCGGCCACCAGCGAGGGCATCTTCGTCTTCACCAGCTCCACCCCCAAGGGTGTCGCCGTCGGCGACGCCGTGACGGTCTCCGGCACGGTCACCGAGTACGTGCCGGGCGGCACCGCCTCCGGGAACCAGTCCGTCACCGAGATCACCCGGCCCGCCTTCACGGTCACCTCCTCCGGCAACCCGCTCCCGGCGCCCACGGTGATCGACGCCCGCAGCGTCCCCTCCGCCTACACCGCCAACGGCTCGCTCAACACCCTCCCCCTCCGCCCCGGCACCTACGCCCTGGACTACTACGAGTCCCTGGAGGGCATGAACGTCCAGGTCCGCGACACCCGCGTGGTCGGCGCGACCGACCCGTACACCGAGCTGTGGGTCACGGTGAAGCCCTGGGAGCACCGCAACCGCCGGGGCGGCACGGTCTACGGCTCCTACGACTCGCAGAACACCGGCCGCGTGCAGATCCAGTCCCTGGGCCGCGCCGCCGACTTCCCGGACGCGAACGTCGGCGACCGCCTGACCGGCCCCACCACCGGCCCCCTGGACTTCAACCAGTACGGCGGCTACACCCTGGTCGCACGCGAGCTGGGCACCCTTGAGTCCCGCGACCTCCAGCGCGAGACCACCCGCAAGCAGTCCAAGCACGAACTGGCCGTCGCCACCTACAACGTCGAGAACCTCGACCCGGGCGACGAAACCTTCGCCGCCCACGCCGACGCGATCGTGAACAACCTGCGCTCGCCCGACATCGTGTCCCTGGAGGAGATCCAGGACAACAACGGCTCCACCGACGACGGCACCGTGGCGGCCGACCAGACCCTCGCCAAGCTCATCGACGCCATCGAGGCGGCCGGCGGCCCCCGTTACGAGTGGCGCGCGATCGACCCCGCCGACAAGGCCGACGGCGGCGAGCCCGGCGGCAACATCCGCCAGGCCTTCCTCTTCAACCCCGAGCGCGTCTCCTTCGTGGACCGCCCCGGCGGCGACGCCACCACGCCCGTCGGCGTCACCAAGGTCCGCGGCAAGGCCGCCCTCACCCACTCCCCCGGCCGCGTCGACCCCACCTCCGAGGCCTTCACCAACAGCCGCAAGCCCCTCGCCGGCGAGTTCACCTTCCGGGGCCGCACGGTCATCGTGATCGCCAACCACTTCTCCTCGAAGGGCGGCGACCAGAGCCTCACCAGCCACAACCAGCCGCCGACCCGCTCCTCGGAGACCCAGCGCCATCTCCAGGCGAAGGCGGTCCACGACTTCACCGCGAAGATCCTCAAGACCCAGAAGAACGCGAACGTCATCGCCCTGGGCGACATCAACGACTTTGAATTCTCCGGGACGACCAGGATCCTCGAAGGAACGAACACGCTCTGGTCGGCGATCAAGTCCCTGCCCAGGAGCGAGCGTTACTCCTACGTCTACCAGGGCAACAGCCAGGTCCTCGACCAGATCCTGATCAGCCCGTCCATCCGCCGCTTCTCCTACGACAGCGTGCACATCAACGCCGAGTTCCACGACCAGATCAGCGACCACGACCCGCAGATCCTGCGCTTCCGCCCGTAGCAGGGCGCACCCGCCCACGGCGGGCAGGGGACGGGCGGTGGTGTCCGCCCGCAGCGGCTGGCGCGTCAACCGGAGCAGTCCGCAAGAAACCGATTCCGCGCCAGACCGAGGACGGACACCACCGCCCCGGCCCCGACTCACCCACCCCCGCAGGCGCTACGCGCACCCCCACCGGGCCCGCGGTTGCGCCGCAGGCATCTTCACGCGCACTCCCACCGGGCCGCAGCTGTACCGCAGCACGGCTTGATGCGCACCCCCACCGGACTGCACCGGCCCAAATCCCCGAAGGGCACCTCACCGATGCCGCGCATAGCACCGATGCGCATGCGACTGCTGGTGCCCCCCATGCCGCCGCATCACAACCCCCGCCGCCACAACCGCCCCCGCCGCAACCCCGGCGATCAGCACCGGCTTGGACGCCTGCGACGCACTGCTCCGCAGCTGCACCCCCATCGCCCCCGCCTTGTCCCGCCAGTCCTCAGCCCGGGCCTTGGCCCGCCCCTTGACGTCCAGCTTCCCGGCCAGCTCCTCCACCGTGTCACCGAGGTCGTGCCGCGTCTGCTCGATCTCCCGCCGCAGCTCGTCCGGCCCCTTGGCCCCCGGCCCGGCCCCAGCGTCCCGAGTCGTCATCGGTGTGCCCTTCCCTTGATCTCCTCGACATCGGCCTTCACGCTGTCCATCGCCCGCTGCGGCTTCGGCGGCGTGGCCCGCCGCAACTGCCCGCGTCCGGCCATGGCCAGCACGCCCGCGATCACGAACAGCAGCGCGGTGACGATCAGCGCCGCCGCCCACACCGGCACGACCAGCGACAGCGCCGCCGCCCCCGTACCGGCCGCCGCGAGCAGCCCCGCGTAAGCGAACGCACCCGCCGCTCCCAGCATCCCGCCACCCATACCGGCACGGCGGCCCTTGTCGGCCAGTTCCGCCTTGGCGAGGGCGACTTCCTGCCGTACCAGCTTCGAGAGCTGCTCGGCAGCCTGCGTCACGAGCTCACCCACGTTGTGCTCGTCGCGCACCGCCCGTTGGTCGATGGTCCCGGTCACGGTGGCCTCCTCTCGGTCGGGAGCACCCCGAGTACCCCCACCGGCCCACCACTACTCCCGGCTACGCCCGCCCCACCCGCAGGCACCACCCAGGGACCACACCCAACCCATCAAAAAGATTCACTTATCAATATCCTCAACGAAACGTAAGTAGACCTTCACAATGCCGCCGCCCGACACTACCCCCATGACCGCGATCCCACCTCGCCCGCACCCCGCGTCCTCTGCGCCATGGTCACCCCTTTCACCCCACCGGAGCCCTCGACCTCCCCGGCGCCCAGCGCCTGGCCGACCACCTCATCACCCGGGGCTGCGACGGCCTCGTCCTCTCCGGTACGACGGGCGAATCCTCCACCACCACGGACGAGGAGAAGGCCGCCCTGATCACGGCGGTCCGCGAGGCGATCGGCACCCGGGGCGTCGTCGTCGCCGGCGTCGGCACCTCCGACACCCGCCACACCATCGAACTGGCCCGCTCCGCCGAGAAGGCCGGCGCCGACGCCCTCCTGGTCGTCGCCCCGTACTACAGCAGGCCCCCGCAGGACGCGATCGAGGCCCACTTCCTAGACATCGCGGACGCCACCGACCTGCCCCTCACCCTCTACGACATCCCGGCCCGTACCGGCACCCGCATCGAGCCCGACACCCTGCTCCGCCTCGCCGAACACCCCCGGATCACAGCGGTCAAGGACTGCTCCTACGACTTCCTCGCGACCCAGAAGGTCCTCGCCCGCACCGACCTCGCCTACTACGCCGGCTGCGACGAACACAACCTGGCCCTCTACGCCGTCGGCGCCACCGGCTGCATCAGCACGCTCGCCAACGTCGTCCCGGCCCACGTGCGCGCCGTCCTCGACGCCTTCGACGCCGGCGACACCACCCGAGCGGCCCGCCTCCAGCAGCAGGCCACCCCGCTCATCGAAGCCATGCTGGCCAAGGGCCTACCCGGCACCGTCACCGCCAAGGCCCTCCTCACCGAACTCTCCCTCCCCGCGGGCCCCGTCCGCCCCCACTCCGCCCGGCCACCCCCGCTACAACCACCGACCTGCTCACCACCTACACCCAGACCCTCACCCCACCCCTCTGAACCCACGGGCGCCGGCCCCCACCCCCCCATGACAAAGGCCCGGGCGGAAGGCATCCACACCTCCCGACCCGGACCTCACTGAGTCCCCTCGACGGCTCAGTCCCAGACGAACCCGTCCCCGATCAGCAGCACATGCTCCAGCACGTCCTCCATCGGGTCATCGACCTGCCCGGTGTTGACCAGCCCGATCCGAGGCCCGTTGTGCGCCTGCCGGTTGGTCTCGTCGGCGTGCGCCGCACCGGCCGGCAGCCAGCACACCAGCACCGTCATGACCGCACCGGCCACCCAGCGCGCCCCACCCCTCGCCCACTCGTACCTCATACCAGGACCCTCGATTCATCGGTTCGACGTCTGATCGGACTCGGCGTCCACCTGTTCATCGCACCGCCCCACCCCGAGGTCACGCGGGACTACCCGTACGTGGATCAACGCTCACGACCGACGAACCACGAACTCACGCAAGTCGCTTGTGCATGACGATGCAGGGGCGCCCCTGCGCCCGGTCGACACGACGGTCGATCTCCTGCCAGCCCAGTGACGTCCAGAAGGCCAGGGCTGGCCAAGGCCGCCACCTCCGACCCGTCCCGGAGGAGGTCGGCTATCTGCTCCTGCTCCATGTCGACACTCCGGGATGAGACTGATGGCCGGCGCTCATACACGAGCGCCCTCCCGGGCCGTCCGCGGACCTGGAAGGGCGCTCGAAGCTCCCGTCGGGAAAACCCGGCGGTGAACGTCAGTTGTGGCTGTGCAGGACCTCGTTCAGGCCGCCCCAGACCGCGTTGTTCGGACGGGCCTCCACCGTGCCGGTGACCGAGTTGCGGCGGAAGAGGATGTTGGAGGCGCCGGAGAGTTCGCGGGCCTTGACGATCTGGCCGTCGGGCAGGGTGACCCGGGTGCCGGCGGTGACGTAGAGGC
Organism: Streptomyces thermocarboxydovorans; assembly: GCF_039524635.1. Lineage (NCBI taxonomy): Bacteria > Bacillati > Actinomycetota > Actinomycetes > Kitasatosporales > Streptomycetaceae > Streptomyces > Streptomyces thermocarboxydovorans. The sequence continues at coordinate 59,994 of NZ_BAAAGU010000011.1, forward strand.
CCGCCTCGACGACGCACTCGTCGCCCAGGGCGATACCGACGCCCGCCTCGGCACCGACCAGGCAGCGCTCGCCGATGGAGATGATGACGTTGCCGCCGCCGGACAGCGTGCCCATGGTGGAGGCGCCGCCGCCGATGTCGGAGCCGTCGCCCACGACGACACCGGCCGAGATGCGGCCCTCGACCATCGACGTGCCGAGCGTGCCCGCGTTGAAGTTGACGAAGCCCTCGTGCATCACGGTGGTGCCCTCGCCGAGGTGCGCGCCGAGGCGGACACGGTCGGCGTCGGCGATGCGCACGCCCTTGGGGACCACGTAGTCCGTCATGCGCGGGAACTTGTCGATCGAGGTCACCTGGAGGTGCAGGCCCTCGGCGCGGGCGTTCAGGCGCACCTTCTCGATGTCGTCCACCGGGACCGGGCCCAGCGAGGTCCACGCGACGTTGGCGAGGTGGGCGAAGATGCCGTCCAGGTTCTGGCCGTGCGGCTTGACCAGGCGGTGGGACAGCAGGTGCAGGCGCAGGTAGACGTCGTGCGCGTCGACCGGCTTCTCGTCGAGCGAGGAGATGACCGTGCGGACCGCCACGACCTCGACGCCACGCCGGGCGTCCGGGCCGATCGCCGCCGTGGCACCGCCGCCGAGCAGTTCCGCGGCACGCTCGGCGGAGAGCCGCTCGGTGCCGGAGGGGCCGGGCTCGGCGACCAGCTCGGGCGCGGGGAACCAGGTGTCGAGAACGGTGCCGTCGGCGGCGATGGTGGCGAGGCCGGCGGCCACTGCGCCGGTGGTGCTCTGAGCAGTCGTGTCGGTCATGAGGGCAACCTAACGTGACCCCGCCCGCAGGGGCGAACCCGTACGCCTATGTCTCACGTGCCGGGCGGTTCGTCTCGACGGCCGGATGCAGCCTTCGGGGACCTGGCGTCGGCACAGCCCTCTCCCCCGCGCCCCGCTTCCACCGCCCGGCCCACAGCACCGCACCCCCGGCCGCCGCGCCCAGCCCCGCGCACACCGGCCACAGCAGCCAGAGGCGGACGTCCGCGCCGGCACTTCCCCGCCTTCCGCCGACCGTGTCCGTGGCACCACCGCCACGGCCGCGGAGGCGTCGGCGGAGGCGCGCCGGGTGCACAACCTGCTCGGCACCCGCGTTCCCGAGCTGCACCTGACGGACGACGAGGGCGCGTTGCGCGACCCGGTCGGCGCGGACACGCCCTACACGGTCCTGTACTGCTTCCCCGGCGCCTACGCCCGCCCCGAGGCGTACCCGCCCGGCTGGTCGGAGATCCCCGGCGCGCGCGGCTGCACCCTGGAGTCCTGCACCTTCCGCGACCGCCGCGCCGAGTTCGCCGGCGCCGGTGCCACCGTGCACGGGGTGTCCACGCAACGGCCCGACGAGCAGCGGGCGTTCGCCGCGAAGGAGGGGCTGGGCTTCCCGCTGCTGTCCGACGCCGGGCTTGCGTTGATCACCGCGCTGCGGCTGCCGACGTTCCGTGCGGGCGGCGTGACCCGGATCAAGCGGCTGACGCTGGTGGTGGACCGCGAGCGGGTGGTGCGGCATGTGCAGTACCCGGTCACGGACATCGCGGGGAGCGTCGCGACGGCGCTGGAGGAGGTGCGGCGGCTCAGCTCGCCCGCTCGGCGGGCGGAATGAGGCGCCGGAGCATCTCGCGGGCCCAGGACTCGTCGTAGGGGGTGTCCGTGAGCAGGACCTGGAGGCAGATGCCGTCCATCAGGGCGACCAGGGCGCGGGCGGTCACCGGGTCGGTACGGTGGGAGAGGAGGTCGGTGACGCCCTGGCACCACTCGGCGGCGACCGGGCGCAGGGCGGGGCGGCGCAGGGCGGCCAGGTACAGCTCGTATTCGAGTTCCACCCCGGTCCGTTCGCCCGCGAGCCATTCGCCCATCACGGCGGCGAGTCCGGCCGCCAGGTCGGTGCGCGGGTCGCGCAGACCGGCGTGTGCGGCGACCACCTTGGCGAAGCCCTCGTTGGCCTGGCGGAGTGCGGCGACCAGCAGTTCGTCGAGGGTGGCGAAGTGGTACGTGGTGGAGCCCAGCGGGACGTCGGCCTCGGCGGCGACGCTGCGGTGGCTCAGGCCCGCGATGCCCTTCTTCCCGACGACCCGGATCGCCGCGTCGATGATCCGCTGGCGTCGCTCGGGGTCGTAGCGCCGTGCGCGGGGTGCGGCCATCAGTGCGCGCCTCCGAGATTGAGCACCACCACGCCGACGATGATCAGTGCGATGCCGAGGGCCTTGGCGGCGGTGAGTCCCTCGCCCAGGAACACGATGCCGATGGTGGCGATGGCGGCGGTGCCGACGCCCGCCCAGATCGCGTAGGCCGTGCCGACGGCGACCGTCCGCAGGGTCTGGGCGAGCAGGGCGAAGGAGATGACATACCCGAGGAGGGTCAGCAGTGAGGGACCGAGCCTGCTGAAACCGTCGCTGTACTTCAAGGCGGTGGTCGCACCGACCTCGGCGGCGATGGCTCCGGCCAGGAGCAGATATCCCATGTGTACAAGCGTACATAACGGCGCCCGGGAAGGCGGCGGAAACGGCTCAGCAACGCAGGAGCGGCGGTACCCGTCCCCGGGGTACCGCCGCTCCTGAAGAGAACTGACCTGAAGAGAACTGAAAAGAAGCCGAGGCGGCTCAGACGTTGAAGCCGAGCGCCCGCAGCTGCTCGCGGCCGTCGTCGGTGATCTTGTCGGGGCCCCACGGCGGCATCCAGACCCAGTTGATGCGCAGCTCCTTGACCAGGCCCTCCGTGGCGGACTTCGCCTGGTCCTCGATGACATCGGTCAGCGGACAGGCCGCCGAGGTCAGGGTCATGTCGACGGTCGCCACATTGGAGTCGTCGATGTGGATGCCGTAGATGAGGCCGAGGTTGACGACGTCGATGCCCAGCTCGGGGTCGACGACGTCCATCAGGGCCTCACGGAGTTCCTCCTCCGAGGCCGGCTTCATCTCCACGGTCTCGCTCATGCCGTAGTCCTTTCGGCGTCGGCGCCCAGCGCCTGGGCCGTCGCGTCCTTCCACGCCATCCAGCTCAGGAGGGCGCACTTGACCCGGGCGGGGTACTTGGAGACACCGGCGAACGCCACGGCGTCCTCCAGGATGTCCTCCATCGCGTCGTCGGGCTCGATCTTTCCCTTGGACTGCATCAGCTCCAGGAAGGTCTCCTGGATGCGCTGTGCCTCGGCCAGGTCCTTGCCGACCAGGAGCTCGTTCAGCACGGAGGCCGAAGCCTGGCTGATGGAGCAGCCCTGGCCCTCGTACGAGACGTCGCTGATCGTGGTGCCGTCGTACTTCACCCGCAGCGTGATCTCGTCGCCGCACGTCGGGTTGACGTGGTGCACCTCGGCGTCGCCATCCCGAAGACCCCGGCCGTGCGGGTTCTTGTAGTGGTCCAGGATGACGTCCTGGTACATGGAGTCCAGCTTCACGCCTCAGCCCCTCATCCGAAGAAGTTCCGTACGTGCTCCAGGCCGTCGACCAGGGCATCGACCTCGGCCGGCGAGGAGTACAGATAGAACGACGCTCGCGTGGTCGCAGGAATTCCGTAGCGGAGGCAGACCGGGCGGGCGCAGTGGTGGCCGACGCGGACCGCGATGCCCTGCTCGTCGAGGACCTGGCCCACGTCGTGCGGGTGGATGTCGCCGAGGGTGAAGGAGATCGCGGCGCCCCGGTCCTCGGCCGTGGCGGGGCCGATGATGCGCAGGCCGGGAACCTCCGCGAGGCGCTTCACCGCGTACTCGGTGAGGGCCTGCTCATGGGCGAGGATCTTGTCCATGCCGATCGACGTCAGGTAGTCGATCGCGGCGCCGAGACCGACCGCCTGGGCGATCGGGGGCGTGCCCGCCTCGAACTTGTGCGGGGCGGGGGCGTAGGTCGAGGACTGCATGGAGACGGTCTCGATCATCTCGCCGCCGCCGAGGAACGGCGGCAGGTCCTCCAGCAGCTCCTGGCGGCCCCAGAGCACGCCGATGCCGGTCGGGCCGCACATCTTGTGGCCGGTGAAGGCCACGAAGTCGGCCTGCAGCGCCTGCACGTCCAGCGGCATGTGCGGGGCGGCCTGGGAGGCGTCGATGCAGACCAGCGCGCCGACCTCCTGGGCGCGGCGCACGATCGCCTCGACCGGGTTGACCGTGCCCAGGATGTTGGAGACCAGCACGAAGGAGACGATCTTCGTCTTCTCGGTGATGATCTCGTCGATGTCGGTCAGGTCGAGGCGGCCGTCGTCGGTGAGGCCGAACCACTTCAGCTTCGCGCCGGTGCGCTGCGCCAGCAGCTGCCACGGCACGATGTTGGAGTGGTGCTCCATCTCCGTGATGACGATCTCGGTCTCGGAGTCCACCCGGTAGGGTTCGTCGGCCCAGCCGAGCATGTTGGCCACGAGGTTGAGCGACTCGGAGGCGTTCTTGGTGAAGATCACCTCGTCGCGGCTGGGCGCGTTGATGAACGCGGCCACCTTGTCGCGCGCGCCCTCGTACAGCGCCGTGGCCTCCTCGGCGAGGACGTGCACGCCACGATGGACGTTGGCGTTGTGCTGCTCGTAGTACTCGGAGAGCACGTCGAGCACCTGGCGCGGCGTCTGCGAGGTCGCCGCGTTGTCCAGGTACACGAGCTTCTTGCCGTCGTGGACCTGGCGGTCCAGCACGGGGAAGTCCTTACGGATCGCCTCGGTGTCGAGGAGGCCCGGCAGCTGTGTCACGCGGATGCGCCACCCTTCGTGTATGCCTCGTAGCCCTCGGCCTCCAGCTTGTCGGCGAGCTCCGGGCCACCGGACTCGGCGATGCGGCCGTCGGCGAACACGTGGACGTGGTCAGGCTTGATGTAGCGCAGGATGCGCGTGTAGTGCGTGATCAGCAGGGTGCCGACCTCGCCGGTCTCGCGGACGCGGTTGACGCCCTCGGAGACGACCCTCAGCGCGTCGACGTCGAGGCCGGAGTCGGTCTCGTCGAGGATCGCGATCTTCGGCTTGAGCAGCTCGAGCTGGAGGATCTCGTGCCGCTTCTTCTCACCGCCGGAGAAGCCCTCGTTGACGTTGCGCTCGGCGAAGGAGGGGTCCATGTTGAGGCGCTCCATGGTCTCCTTGACCTCCTTCACCCAGGTGCGCAGCTTGGGGGCCTCGCCGCGGATGGCGGTGGCGGAGGTGCGCAGGAAGTTGGAGACGGAGACGCCGGGGACCTCGACCGGGTACTGCATGGCGAGGAACAGGCCGGCGCGGGCCCGCTCGTCGACGGACATCTCCAGGACGTCCTCGCCGTCGAGGGTGACGGTGCCCTGGGTGATCGTGTACTTGGGGTGACCCGCGAGGGAGTAGGCGAGGGTCGACTTGCCCGAGCCGTTGGGGCCCATGATGGCGTGCGTCTCGCCCTGCTTCACGGTGAGGTCGACGCCCTTGAGGATCTCCTTCGTGGCGTTGTCGGCCTCGACGGTGACGTGCAGGTCTCGGATTTCAAGCGTTGCCATGGGTGCCTCAGGACTCCTGGGTGAGGGAGACGAGCACGTCGTCCCCTTCGATCTTTACGGGGTATACGGGGACGGGGCGCGTCGCCGGAAGGGCGTCGGGCTTGCCGGAACGGAGGTCGAATCGCGAGCCGTGCAGCCAGCACTCGATGTGGCAGTCGTCCACCTCGCCCTCCGAGAGGGAGACGTTCGCGTGCGAGCAGATGTCGTAGATCGCGAACACCTCGCCCTCGGTGCGCACGAGGGAGACCGGCGTGCCGTCGAGTTCCACCCGCTTCGGGGTGTCCTCCTCCAGCTCGCTCAGTCCGCAGACTCGTTGGAAGGTCATGCGACCGACGCCTCCAGCTCCTCCTCGATCTTGGCGATCAGGCGCTCCTCGATGTCGGGGACGCCGATCTGCTGCACGAGCTCCGCGAAGAAGCCGCGGACCACCAGACGGCGCGCCTCGTGCTCGGGGATGCCGCGGGCCATCAGGTAGAAGAGCTGTTCGTCGTCGAAGCGGCCGGTGGCGCTGGCGTGCCCGGCGCCGACGATCTCGCCGGTCTCGATCTCCAGGTTGGGGACCGAGTCGACGCGCGCGCCGTCGGTGAGGACGAGGTTGCGGTTCATCTCGTAGGTGTCGGTGCCCTCGGCCTTGGCCTCGATGAGCACGTCACCGATCCACACCGCGTGCGCGCCGTCGCCCTGGAGCGCGCCCTTGTAGGCGACGTTCGACCGGCAGTGCGGGGTGTTGTGGTCGACCAGCAGGCGGTGCTCCTGGTGCTGGCCGGCGTCGGTGAAGTACAGGCCGAACAGCTCGGCCTCGCCGCCGGTGCCCGCGTAGCGCACCCGCGGGTGGAGGCGGACCAGGTCGCCGCCGAAGGTGACGACCACGGACTTGAAGCTGGCGTCGCGGCCGACCAGGGCGTTGTGCTGGGCGGCGTGCACGGCCTTCTCGTCCCAGTCCTGGACGGAGACGACGGTCAGCTTGGCGCCGTCGCCGAGCAGGAAGTCGACGTTGGCGGCGAGCACCGCGTCACCGGTGTGGTCGATGACGACCACGGCCTCGGCGAAGGCGCCCAGCTCGATGACCTGGTGGCCGTAGGCGACGCCGCCCTCGCCGTGCACCGCGATGCGGATCGGCTCGGTGAGCACGGTCTCCTTGGGCACGGTCACGACCGAGGCCTGCTCGAAGGAGCAGTACGCCTGGGCGGCGACGCGGTCCACGGGGGTGCCGGCCCTGCCGATCCGGGGGTCGTCGCGGCCGACGGTCTCGACGGCGACGCCCTCGGGGGCGTCCACGGCGACCTTGACGCCCTCGCCGGTGGCGGTGGCGGTGCCGTCGTGCAGCCCGCGCAGGCGCTCCAGCGGGGTGAACCGCCACTCCTCCTCCCGGCCGTGCGGCACGGGGAAGTCGGCCACGTCGAAGGACGGGGTCGCGCTCATGCGCGTGGCGACGGTCGACTCCGCGGCGACCGCGATCTGGCCCGCGGTGGTGGAGCCCACCGGTGGGGGTCCCCCCGCCGTAGCGGAGCCGGAGGTGGGGGCGTTCTGAGCCTCAGCCATGGCTGTCGTAGTGCTCGCTTTCCGTTGCGTTGCGATCCTCGGCCCGCCCCGGGAGGCGGGCCGCCTGCTGCTCGGATGACTGACGGGTCAGCCGACCGCGCCTTCCATCTGCAGCTCGATCAGCCGGTTGAGCTCCAGGGCGTACTCCATGGGCAGCTCCTTGGCGATCGGCTCGACGAAGCCGCGCACGATCATCGCCATGGCCTCGTCCTCGCTCAGGCCGCGGCTCATCAGGTAGAAGAGCTGGTCCTCGGAGACCTTGGAGACGGTCGCCTCGTGGCCCATGGACACGTCGTCCTCGCGGACGTCCACGTAGGGGTAGGTGTCCGAGCGGGAGATGGTGTCCACGAGCAGCGCGTCGCACAGCACGTTGGACTTGGAGCCCGGGGCTCCCTCGCTGATCTCGATCAGACCGCGGTACGAGGTACGGCCACCGCCGCGCGCCACCGACTTGGAGACGATGTTGGAGGAGGTGTTGGGCGCCATGTGGACCATCTTGGCGCCGGCGTCCTGGTGCTGGCCCTCGCCGGCGAAGGCGATGGACAGCGTCTCGCCCTTGGCGTGCTCGCCCATCAGGTAGACGGCCGGGTACTTCATGGTCACCTTGGAGCCGATGTTGCCGTCGACCCACTCCATGGTCGCGCCCTCGTAGGCGACGGCGCGCTTGGTGACCAGGTTGTAGACGTTGTTCGACCAGTTCTGGATGGTCGTGTACCGGCAGCGGGCGTTCTTCTTGACGATGATCTCGACGACCGCGGAGTGCAGCGAGTCCGACTTGTAGATCGGCGCGGTGCAGCCCTCGACGTAGTGCACATAGGCACCCTCGTCGACGATGATCAGGGTCCGCTCGAACTGGCCCATGTTCTCGGTGTTGATCCGGAAGTAGGCCTGGAGCGGGATCTCCACGTGCACGCCCGGGGGCACGTAGATGAAGGAGCCGCCGGACCACACGGCCGTGTTGAGCGCGGCGAACTTGTTGTCACCGGCCGGGATGACCGTGCCGAAGTACTCCTTGAAGAGCTCCGGGTGCTCCTTCAGCGCGGTGTCCGTGTCCAGGAAGATGACGCCCTGCTCCTCCAGGTCCTCGCGGATCTGGTGGTAGACGACCTCCGACTCGTACTGGGCGGCGACGCCGGCCACCAGGCGCTTCTTCTCGGCCTCGGGGATGCCCAGCTTGTCGTAGGTGTTCTTGATGTCCTCGGGCAGGTCCTCCCAGGACTCCGCCTGCTTCTCCGTGGAGCGCACGAAGTACTTGATGTTGTCGAAGTCGATGCCCGACAGGTCCGAGCCCCAGTTCGGCATCGGCTTCTTCTCGAACAGCCGCAGGCCCTTGAGACGGAGCTTGGTCATCCACTCCGGCTCGTCCTTCTTCGCGGAGATGTCCCGGACGACCTCCTCGTCCAGGCCGCGGCGTGCCGACGCACCGGCGACGTCCCGGTCGGCCCAGCCGTATTCGTACGTGCCCAGGCCCTCCAGCTCAGGGTGGGCAGTCTCCGTGGGGAGAGTCATGCGGGGTTCCTCCCGGCCGTGCTTGCAGATGCGTTCTCAGGGGCGTGTGAAATCTTGGAAGCTTTCGGGACGAACGTCGTGCAGACGCCGTCGCCGTGGGCGATGGTCGCCAGTCGCTGTACGTGCGTACCGAGAAGCTCGGCGAAAAATTCCGTCTCGGCCTCGCAGAGTTGCGGGAACTGCTCGGCCACATGGGCGACCGGGCAGTGGTGCTGGCACAGCTGCTCGCCGACCGGTGCGCTGCGCGCGGTGGCAGCGTACCCGTCCGCGCTGAGCGCCTTGGCCAGGGCTTCGGTGCGCTGCTCGGGCGGCACGGACTCCACCGCCTTGCGGTAGGCGTCCGCCTGGGCGGCGATCCGGGCGCGGGCGAAGGCGGAGATCGCCTCGCTGCCGCCCTCCTTCTCGCCGATCCAGCGCAGGGCGTCGACGGCCAGCTTGTCGTACGACTGGTCGAAGGCGTCCCGGCCGCAGTCGGTGAGGGCGAAGACCTTCGCAGGGCGCCCGCGCGAGCGGGTGCCGTACACGCGCCTCTCGCGCGCCTCCACGACATTGTCGGCGGCCAGCGCGTCCAGGTGCCGGCGGACGGCTGCCTGGGTCAGCCCGAGGCGCCCGGCCAGCTCGGCGACGGTCGACGGCCCGTGGTCCAGGATGGAACGCGCGACCCGGTTGCGGGTGGACCGCTCTCCGGTCGCCAGTTCCTCGTGGGGAGCCTCGCCGACGTTTTTCACAACGCCATTGTTGCGTAATTCCCCGGAGCCCGGCAAGCGCCGCCCGGAGCACCCAGTGGTGCGCTGCATCACTTAGGCATGCCTAATCCGAACTGCGGAAACGATCTTTGATCGATCATGCGCGTCTCCCGGCAGGGGGTCCGGGACGCCATCGGGGTACGACGGCTGCACCTGCTTCCACCTCGCCGAGTACCGCATCCCCTCCCCGTGGTGAGCCTGGGCCGCCCCGGGCCCGCAGGCTGGGAGACCGAAAAGCCACCGGCCCCGGGCGAGGAGTTCCGAACCCCCCGGTCCTGAGCGGGCTCGCGGATCCCTAGACTCCTGAGTCATGCGAAACGAGCCCGTGGTCCAGGTCCAGGCCCTGGTGAAGCGGTACGGCCCCAAGACCGCGGTGGACGGCCTCGACCTGGTGGCCGGAGAGGGTGTGACCGCCGTGCTCGGCCCCAACGGGGCCGGCAAGACGACCACGGTCGAGACCTGCGAGGGGTACCGGCGGCCGGACTCCGGCACGGTGCGCGTCCTGGGCCTCGACCCGGTCCGGCAGTCCGCCGAGCTGCGCCCGCGCATCGGCGTGATGCTCCAGTCCGGCGGCGTCTACTCCGGCGCCCGGGCCGACGAGATGCTGCGGCACGTCGCCCGGCTGCACGCGCATCCGCTGGACGTGGACGCGCTGATCGAGCGGCTCGGGCTCGGCTCGTGCGGACGGACCAGCTACCGGCGGCTCTCCGGCGGGCAGCAGCAGCGGCTCGCGCTGGCGATGGCCGTGGTGGGCCGCCCGGAACTGGTGTTCCTGGACGAGCCGACCGCCGGTCTGGACCCGCAGGCCCGCCGCGCCACCTGGGATCTCGTGCGGGACCTGCGCGCCGACGGCGTCTCCGTGATCCTCACCACCCACTACATGGACGAGGCCGAGCAGCTCGCCGACGACGTCGCCATCATCGACGGCGGACGGGTCATAGCCCAGGGCTCCCCGGAGGAGCTGTGCAAGGGCGGAGCGGAGAACACCCTGCGCTTCACCGGCCGCCCCGGACTCGACGTCGCCTCGCTGCTCAAGGCCCTCCCCCCGGACTCCTCGGCCGCCGAGCTGACCCCTGGCTCCTACCGGGTCGTCGGCAAGGTCGACCCGCAGCTGCTGGCCACGGTGACGTCCTGGTGCGCCCAGCACGGGGTGATGCCGGACAGCATCTCGGTGGAGCGGCACACTCTCGAGGACGTCTTTCTGGAGCTCACCGGCAAGGAGCTGCGTTCGTGACCACGACCACCCCCGGCACCTACGCGCCGAAGCCGGGCGCGGCACCCCTGGGCCGCATGATCGCGGCGCAGGCGGCACTCGAGACGAAGATGCTGCTGCGCAACGGCGAGCAGCTGCTGCTGACCGTGGTCATCCCCACCCTGCTGCTGGTGCTGTTCAGCACCGTCGACATCGTGGACACCGGCGAGGGCGAGGCGGTCGACTTCCTCGCCCCCGGTGTGCTGGCGCTCGCCGTGATGTCGACCGCGTTCACCGGCCAGGCCATCGCCACCGGCTTCGAGCGGCGGTACGGCGTGCTGAAGCGGCTCGCCTCCTCGCCGCTGCCGCGCTGGGGGCTGATGACCGCCAAGACGGCGTCCGTGCTGGTCACCGAGGTGCTGCAGATCGTGCTGCTGACGGTGATCGCACTGATGCTGGGCTGGTCGCCCGAGGGCAGTCCGCTCGCGGTGCTGATGCTGCTGGTGCTGGGCACCGCCGCCTTCTCCGGGCTCGGGCTGCTGATGGCGGGCACGCTGAAGGCGGAGGCGACGCTGGCCGCCGCCAACCTGGTCTTTCTGCTGCTGCTGGTCGGCGGCGGGGTCGTGGTGCCGCTGGACAAGTTCCCGGACGCCGCGGCGGACGTCCTCGGCCTGCTGCCGATCTCGGCGCTGTCGGAGGGCCTGCGGGACGTGCTCCAGCACGGGGCCGGGGTGCCCTGGGCGGACCTCGGCATCCTCGCCGCCTGGGCGGTCGCCGGACTCGCCGCGGCCGGGAAGTTCTTCCGCTGGGAGTAGGGGGCGAGTGCCGGTGACCGCCCCTCGTGAAAGCGTGCACAAGCCGCGCCCTACGATGGGACGCGTGCCAAACGTGACCCGCGCCGACGCCCTCGCGGCCCTGCGCAACCCGCTCGCCTTCATCGCCGCCCGCTGGACCCCGCAGCCCCGGACCGTCCGGCGGGCCGCTCTCGCCGCGCTCGTCATGTCGGTGGTCATCGTGGTCACCGGCGGCGCCGTGCGGCTGACCGGCTCCGGCCTGGGCTGCCCGACCTGGCCCAAGTGCACCGAGGACTCGATCCACAACACGGCCGAGATGGGCATCCACGGCTACATCGAGTTCGGCAACCGGCTGCTGACCTATGTGCTGTGCGCCGCCGTCGGCTGGGCGATCGTCGCCGCGCGGGCCGGGAAGCCGCGCCGGCGGAGCCTGACCCGGCTGGGCTGGGCGCAGTTCTGGATCGTGATGGGCAACGCGGTGCTCGGCGGCATCGTGGTGCTGGTCGGTCTGAACCCGTACACGGTCGCGGCGCACTTCCTGCTCTCCTCGGCGCTGATCGCGGTGGCGACCGTGATGTGGCAGCGCACCCGGGAGGGCGACGAGCCGCCCCGGCCGCTGGTGGGCAAGGCCGTGCAGCAGCTGGTGTGGTGCATGGTCGCCGCCTCCGGGGTGCTGATCGCGGTCGGCACGGTGGTCACGGGCGCCGGCCCGCACGCGGGTGATTCCAGCGAGGTCGAGCGGATGCCGCTGGACTGGGAGACGGTCAGCAAGCTGCACGCCGTGCTGGCGTGGATCGTGGTGACACTGACCTTCGCGCTGTGGTTCGTGCTGAAGGCGGTGGACGCGCCGAAGGGGCCGTCGGCCAGGACGCGGGAGCTGTTCGTGATCCTGCTCGCGCAGGGCGCCATCGGCTATGTGCAGTACTTCACCGAGCTGCCCGAGGTGCTGGTGGGTGCGCACATGTTCGGCTCGTGCGTCATGTGGATCTGGGTGCTGCGGGTGCTGCTGTCGCTGCGGGAGCGGCCCGCGGCGAGGGCCGAGGCGCCCGGCGCCCCGAGCGCCCAGGCGTCGCTCACCAACGCCTGAGCCCCAGCCCCTGAGCCCGGTCGTCGACAGCGCCCGGGCCCGGTCGTCGACAGCGCCCGAGCCCCCTCATGATCAGCACCTGAGCCCCTCACACAGGGGCGGTCACGCCAGCCCGTACACCCGTCGCGCGTTGTGCTCCGCCAGCATCTGGGCCACCCGCTGCGCGTCGGACAGGGACCAGGCGCCCTCCGCGACCCAGCCGCCCAGGACGCGGCCGAGCGCCTCGCGGAACAGCCGGGCGCCCACCACATGCAGCTCGGGCAGCCCCTGCGCGCCGGTCGAGAAAAGGATCTTGCCGAAGGGGGCCAGCTCCAGGCTCTCCGCCAGAACGCTCGCCGCGCGGGCGCCGGTGCGCACCAGGGCGGCGCCGGTGTCGGCGTAGACGTGCGGGAAGACGCCGGCCAGGTGGGCGGCGTGCCGGTGGTACGGGTAGCCGTGCAGCAGCACCAGGTCGGTGCCGAGGCCCGCGGTGGCCCGTACGAAGTCGGTGAGCAGTGCGGGGTCGGCGCGGTCGGTCCGGGCCCCGGGGGCGCCGAGTCCGGCGTGCAGTTGCAGGGGCAGCCCGGTGGCGACGGCGATCCACAGCAGGTGCCGCAGCAGCACCGGGTCGGTCAGCTCGTCGCCGGCGCGGCGTGCGCCCAGCCAGCGTCCGGCCGCGCCGCGCACCTCCCCCGGCCCCGGCGGCTCGGGGGCGAGCGCCAGTCCGTGCCGGACACCGGCGACGGAGGTGAAGGCGACGGCGTGCGCGGCGGCGCCGTGCACCGACTCGGCGAGGTTGGCGAGGAAGGACTCGACGGTGCCGGAGGTGTCGGCGACCTGCTCCGCGAGCTGCTCAAGACGGACGATCTCGTGCGCCTCGGCGTCACCGGCGGCGGCCAGTTCGGCCGGGTCGGTGAGGTCGCCGGGCGGTGAGGTGTCGACGAGGTAGGTGGTGATGCCGCTGCCCCGCAGCAGGCGGCGGCCGGCCTCCAGGACGCCCAGCTCGCGGCGCCGGGCCAGGTAGAGGGCGGGCGGGCAGTGCGGCTCCAGGCCCAGCAGGGGCGGGCACCAGCGGCGCACGGCGAAGCCGGTCTGGGTGTCGAAGAGGGTGGTGCCGGGAGCGGGCGGCCCCTCGGTGCGGCTCAGCTGGGCCTCGAAGGTGCCCAGGCCCAGCTCCGTCTTCAGGACGCCGTGACAGTACTGGTCCACCAAGGACGGCGTTTCGATCATCCCGGCTCCCGGCACGGCGCTGCGGTTGCCGTGTTCAACGAGCGAGGCCGGGTGTGAGTAGCGCGGGAGTTGCGGCGGATGCGCGCCGGGCGCGGTGCGCGCGCACGGCTCGGCCGGTCGCGCGCGCCCGCGCCCGCCGCCGGGGACTTCTGCCGGTCAGCCGCCGATCTGCAGGCCGGCCATGCGCTTCCACTCGTAGCGGCCGGTCTCCACCCGGGCGGCGAACTCGCCGTCGAAGGACTCGTGGACGGTGATGCCGGCCTTCTGCGCCGCCTTCTCGGCGACGTCGTGGGACGGGGCCACCAGGTCGCCCCAGCGGCCGTCCTCGCCGACCAGGACGAGGCGGGCGCCGCGTTCGCCGATGTAGGCGATCTGGCCCTCGGCACCGCCGTGGGCCTTGGCGAAGGTGCTGATCTGCTTGGCGAGCCGGGTCGCCTTCTGCTCGGCCCTGCGGTCCGCCTGCTGCGTGTCTGCCATGGTCAGGATGCTACCGATCAGTAGATCAATAGGCGACGGGCGAGGTCCGTGGCCTTGGCCACTCGCCTCGCCCGGGTGCCTCGCGGCGGTGGGTCAGCGCAGGAAGGGGTCCACCGCCACCGCCACGAAGAGCAGCGAGACGTAGGTGATCGACCAGTGGAACAGGCGCATCTCCTTGAGCTTCGCGCCGGTCACCTCGGCCTTCGCCCGGTTGAGCAGCGCGTGGGCCTCCCACAGCCACCAGCCGCCCGCGGCCAGCGCCACCGCCGTGTAGAACCAGCCGGTGTAGCCGAGCGGCGTCAGCAGCAGGGAGACGGCGACCATGACCCAGCTGTAGAGCACGATCTGCTTGGCGACCGCCTTGTTGGTGGCGATGACCGGCAGCATCGGCACGCCGACCCGGGCGTAGTCGTCCTTCACTTTCATGGACAGCGGCCAGTAGTGCGGCGGCGTCCAGAAGAACATCACCAGGAAGAGGATGACCGGCGCCCAGGACAGGGAGTTGGTGACCGAGGACCAGCCGATCAGCACCGGCATGCAGCCGGCGATGCCGCCCCAGACGATGTTCTGCGCGGTGCGCCGCTTGAGGATCATCGTGTAGACGACGACGTAGAACAGCAGTGCGCCGAGGGCGAGCCAGGCGGACAGCCAGTTGACGGTCAGTCCGAACAGCAGGGTGGAGACGACCGCCAGGGTGATGCCGAAGACCAGGCACTCGCGCGGGCTGACCATGCCGGTGACGAGCGGGCGCTGGGAGGTGCGGTCCATCAGCGCGTCGATGTCACGGTCGATGTACATGTTCAGCGCGTTGGCGCCGCCCGCGGACAGATAGCCGCCGATGCAGGTCAGCAGCACCAGGTCCAGGTCGGGCACGCCCTGCTGCGCCAGGAACATCACCGGGACGGTGGTGATGAGCAGCAGCTCGATGATCCGCGGCTTGGTCAGTGCCACGAAGCCCATGACACGGGCCCCGAACGGCCGCCGTGCAGGGCTCTGGCTCGTCCCCAGCAGTCCCGCTGGACGGGATTCAACGGCCGTCACGCACACCCCTACAGAGACATCCCAGCGAGCCCTGCCGTGTGAACAGGCGGTAAAGGCTCGCGCGTACCACGCCACTCTAGACGTTGCCCGGACCCCGGCATTCGCGGGGGTCCGGTCGTGTTGGCGGACACCCTCCGAGGTGCTTGTTCGAGCTCGATTGAGCGCGCGGGTGAGCGCGCTCGTATTCATCTGCCGAATGCAGGTCCGACCAAGTCAGGAGGCGGATCGCCGGGACGCCCGGCAGTCTGGAATGACCGGAAGAACGCGTGTCCTACGGGGGTAGGCTCGACACCGCCGGTGGGCCGTCATCGGCATACGTACATGTGGAGAGGAGCCCTGACTCAGGGTGAGCACCAAGCCGACCACCACAGACCTCGAGTGGACCGAGTTGGACCAGCGGGCCGTGGACACCGCCCGCGTCCTGGCCGCCGATGCCGTACAGAAGGTCGGTAACGGCCATCCGGGTACGGCGATGAGCCTGGCGCCTGCCGCGTACACCCTCTTCCAGAAGGTGATGCGGCACGACCCGGCGGACGCCGACTGGGTCGGGCGGGACCGTTTCGTGCTGTCCGCCGGTCACTCGTCCCTGACCCTGTACACCCAGCTGTACCTGGCCGGTTTCGGTCTCGAGCTGGACGATCTGAAGTCCTTCCGCACCTGGGGCTCGAAGACGCCGGGTCACCCGGAGTACGGGCACACGGTCGGTGTGGAGACCACGACCGGCCCCCTGGGCCAGGGTGTGGCGAACGCGGTGGGCATGGCGATGGCCGCCCGTTACGAGCGGGGCCTGTTCGACCCGGACGCGCCGGCCGGCGAGTCGCCGTTCGACCACTTCGTGTACTGCATCGCCGGTGACGGCTGCCTGCAGGAGGGCATCAGCGCCGAGGCGTCCTCGCTGGCCGGCCACCAGAAGCTGGGCAACCTGATCCTGTTGTGGGACGACAACCACATCTCGATCGAGGGCGACACCGAGACTGCGGTCTCGGAGGACACCGTCAAGCGCTACGAGGCCTACGGCTGGCATGTGCAGCGCGTGCAGCCGAAGGCCAACGGCGACCTGGACCCGGCGGCGATCTACGCGGCGATCCAGGAGGCGAAGAAGGTCACCGACCGGCCGTCGTTCATCGCCATGCGCTCGATCATCGCCTGGCCGGCCCCGCACGCGCAGAACACCGAGGCCGCGCACGGCTCGGCGCTGGGCGAGGAGGAGGTCGCGGCGACCAAGCGGGTGCTGGGCTTCGCCCCGGAGAAGACCTTCGAGGTGGCCGACGAGGTCATCGAGCACACCCGCAAGGCGCTGGAGCGCGGGCGGCAGGCCAAGGCCGAGTGGGAGAAGTCGTTCCAGGAGTGGCGCAGCAACAACCCGGAGCGGGCGGCGCTGTTCGACCGGATGGCCGCCGGTGAGCTGCCCAAGGGCTGGGAGGACAGCATCCCGGTGTTCGAGCCGGGCAAGGCGGTCGCCACCCGTGCCGCATCCGGCAAGGTGCTGCAGGCGCTGGGCGCGGTGATCCCGGAGCTGTGGGGCGGCTCGGCCGACCTGGCGGGCTCCAACAACACCACGATCGACAAGACCTCGTCGTTCCTGCCGGCGGACAACCCGCTGCCGGAGGCCGACCCGTACGGCCGCACCATCCACTTCGGTATCCGCGAGCACGCCATGGCCGCGGAGATGAACGGCATCGCGCTGCACGGCAACACCCGCATCTACGGCGGCACCTTCCTGGTGTTCTCCGACTACATGCGCAACGCGGTGCGGCTGTCGGCGCTGATGCACCTGCCCGTGACCTACGTGTGGACCCACGACTCGATCGGTCTGGGCGAGGACGGCCCGACCCACCAGCCGGTGGAGCACCTGGCGTCGCTGCGCGCCATCCCGGGCCTGAACATCGTGCGCCCGGCGGACGCCAACGAGACGGCGATCGCCTGGCGGGAGATCCTCAAGCGCTGGACCAAGGAGTTCGGCAAGGGCACCCCGCACGGTCTGGCGCTGACCCGGCAGGGTGTGCCGGTCTACGAGCCGAACGAGGGCGCGGCGCGCGGCGGCTATGTGATGTTCGAGGCCGAGGGCGGCGAGCCGCAGGTGATCCTGATCGCCACCGGCTCCGAGGTGCATGTGGCGGTCGAGGCGCGCGAGCAGCTCCAGGCGGCCGGTGTGCCCACCCGGGTGGTGTCGATGCCGTCGGTGGAGTGGTTCGAGGAGCAGGACCAGGGGTACCGGGACAGCGTTCTGCCGCCGTCCGTGAAGGCGCGGGTCGCGATCGAGGCCGGTGTCGGACTGACCTGGCACAAGTACGTCGGCGACGCGGGGCGCATCGTCTCCCTGGAGCACTTCGGTGCCTCCGCCGACGGAAAGGTGCTGTTCAAGGAGTACGGCTTCACGGCCGAGAACGTGGCCGCGGTGGCCCGGGAATCGATCGCCGCGGCTCAGCGCTGACGCTCATATACGACACGTAGGAGATGCAATTTCCATGACAGACGCACTCAAGCGCCTCTCCGAGGAAGGCGTCGCGATCTGGCTGGACGACCTGTCGCGCAAGCGGATCACGTCCGGCAACCTGGCCGAGCTGATCGACCAGCAGCACGTAGTGGGCGTCACCACCAACCCGACCATCTTCCAGAAGGCGATCTCCGAGGGCGACGGCTACGACCAGCAGCTCGCCGACCTCGCCGCGCGGAAGGTCACCGTCGAGGAAGCCATCCGCATGATCACCACGGCGGACGTCCGGGACGCCGCCGACATCCTGCGCCCGGTGTTCGACGCCACCGGCGGCAAGGACGGCCGGGTCTCCATCGAGGTCGACCCCCGCCTGGCGCACAACACCCGGGCGACGGTCGCCGAGGCCAAGCAGCTGGCCTGGCTGGTGGACCGGCCCAACACCCTCATCAAGATCCCGGCCACCCGCGCCGGCCTGCCGGCCATCACCGAGGTCATCGGCCTCGGCATCAGCGTCAATGTCACGCTGATCTTCTCCCTCGAGCGGTACCGCGAGGTCATGGACGCCTACCTCGCCGGCCTGGAGAAGGCCAAGGCCAAGGGCCTGGACCTGTCGAAGATCCACTCCGTGGCGTCGTTCTTCGTCTCCCGCGTGGACACCGAGATCGACAAGCGCATCGACGCCCTGGGCACCGACGAGGCCAAGGCGCTGCGCGGCAAGGCCGCCGTCGCCAACGCCCGCCTGGCCTACCAGGCGTACGAGGAGGTCTTCTCCTCCGAGCGCTGGACCGCCCTGGAGCGCGCGGGCGCCAACGCCCAGCGCCCGCTGTGGGCCTCCACCGGTGTGAAGGACAAGGCGTACCGGCCGACCATGTACGTGGACGAGCTGGTCGCGCCCAACACGGTGAACACCATGCCGGAGGCGACCCTGTTCGCCACCGAGGAGCGGGGCCACATCACCGGCAACACCATCGCCGGCACCTACGAGCAGGCCCGCGCCGCCCTCGACGCGATCGAGCGGCTCGGCATCTCCTACGACGAGGTGGTGCAGGTGCTCGAGGACGAGGGTGTCGACAAGTTCGAGGCCTCCTGGAACGACCTGCTGAAGTCGACCGAGGCGGAGCTGGAGCGCCTCGCCCCCTCGGAGGGCTGAGACCTTGTCACCGCTTTCAGGTCCCGGAGCGAACCCGCTGCGTGACCCGGCGGACCGACGGCTCCCGCGTATCGCGGGGCCGTCGGGCCTGGTCATCTTCGGCGTCACGGGCGACCTGTCCCGCAAGAAGCTGATGCCGGCCGTGTACGACCTGGCCAACCGGGGGCTGCTGCCGCCGGGCTTCTCGCTGGTGGGCTTCGCCCGCCGCGAGTGGCAGCACGAGGACTTCGCCCAGGAGGTCCACGACGCGGTCAAGGAGCACGCCCGCACCCCCTTCCGTGAGGAGGTCTGGCAGCAGCTCATCCAGGGCATGCGCTTCGTGCAGGGCACCTTCGACGACGACGAGGCCTTCGAGCGGCTGCGCGAGACCATCGAGGAGCTGGACAAGGCCCAGGGCACGGGCGGCAACTTCGCCTTCTACCTGTCGGTGCCGCCGCGTTCCTTCCCCGTCGTCATCCAGCAGCTGAAGAAGCACGGCCTCGCCGACCAGACGAACGGCTCCTGGCGGCGCGCGGTCATCGAGAAGCCCTTCGGCCACGATCTGAAGTCGGCCGAGGAGCTCAACGCGATCGTGCACGAGGTGTTCGAACCGGAGCAGGTCTTCCGCATCGACCACTACCTGGGCAAGGAGACCGTCCAGAACATCCTGGCGCTGCGCTTCGCCAACCAGATGTTCGAACCGATCTGGAACCGGTCCTATGTGGATCATGTCCAGATCACCATGGCCGAGGACATCGGCATCGGCGGCCGGGCCGGCTACTACGACGGCATCGGCGCCGCCCGCGACGTCATCCAGAACCACCTGCTCCAGCTGCTGGCGCTGACCGCGATGGAGGAGCCCGCCTCCTTCGACGCGGACGCGCTCGCCGCGGAGAAGACCAAGGTGCTGGGTGCCGTGCGGCTGCCGAAGGACCTGGGCCGGGACACCGTGCGCGGTCAGTACTCGGCGGGCTGGCAGGGCGGCACCAAGGTGCGCGGCTATCTGGAGGAGGACGGCATCGACCCGGGCTCCAAGACCGACACCTACGCCGCGATCAAGCTGGGCATCGACAACCGCCGCTGGGCGGGCGTCCCCTTCTATCTGCGCACCGGCAAGCGGCTGGGCCGCCGGGTCACCGAGATCGCGGTGGTCTTCCAGCGGGCGCCGCACTCGCCCTTCGACACCACGGCCACCGAGGAGCTCGGGCAGAACGCCATCGTGATCCGCGTCCAGCCGGACGAGGGGGTCACCGTGCGGTTCGGTTCGAAGGTGCCGGGCACGTCGATGGAGATCCGGGACGTGTCGATGGACTTCGCCTACGGCGAGTCGTTCACCGAGTCGAGCCCGGAGGCGTACGAGCGGCTGATCCTGGACGTCCTGCTCGGCGACTCGAACCTCTTCCCGCGCACCGAGGAGGTCGAGCTGTCCTGGAAGATCCTCGACCCGATCGAGGAGTACTGGGACCGCCATGGCAAGCCCGCCCAGTACCCGGCCGGTACGTGGGGGCCCGCCGAGGCGGACGAAATGCTCGAGCGAGACGGACGGAGCTGGCGCCGGCCATGAAGATAGACCTCACGGACACCACGGCCAGCAAGATCAACAAGGCGCTGGTGCAGGGCCGCCGCGCCATCGGCACCCCGGCCGTCGGCATGGTGCTGACGCTGGTCATCGTGACGGACGAGGAGAACGCCTACGACGCGCTGAAGGCGGCGAGCGACGCCTCGCACGAGCATCCCTCGCGCACCCTGGTGGTGATCAAGCGCGTCTCCCGCTCGCCGCGCGACCGCACCCAGTCCCGGCTGGACGCCGAGGTGCGGGTGGGCGCGGACGCGGGCACCGGCGAGACGGTGGTGCTGCGGCTGTACGGCGAGGTGATCGACCACGCCCAGTCGGTGGTGCTGCCGCTGCTGCTGCCGGACGCGCCGGTGGTGGTGTGGTGGCCGGTGAACGCGCCGCTGAACCCGGCCGCCGATCCGCTGGGTGCGCTGGCCCAGCGCCGGGTGACCGACACCTACGCCTGCGAGCAGCCGATGCGGGAGCTCGCGGCCCGCGCGGACGCCTACACCCCCGGTGACACGGACCTGGCATGGACCCGGATCACTCCCTGGCGTTCGATGCTGGCCGCCGCCCTGGACCAGGTGAACTGCAAGGTGCTGGGCGTCGAGGTGGAGGGCGAGGAGTTCAACCCGAGCTGCGAGCTGCTGGCGATGTGGCTGGCGGACCGGCTGGACGTGCCGGTGAAGCGGTCCCTGTCCGGCGGGCCCGGGCTGACCGCGGTCCGGATGGACACCGACTGCGGGCCGATCGTGCTCGACCGGGCGGACGGCGCGCTGGCGACGCTGTCCATCCAGGGTCAGCCCAAGCGGGCGGTGGCGCTCAAGCGCCGGGACACCGCGGAGCTGATCGCGGAGGAGCTGCGGCGGCTCGACCCGGACGACACGTATGCCTCGGCGCTGCGCTACGGCGTGGAGCGCCTGAAGACGGCCGGGGACGACTCGCCCTCTCTCTCGGGCGCCGAGCCGCCCAAAGGAGAAGGGGCAGGAGAAGCGGCAGGAGAAAGGGCAGGAGAAGGGACCGGTCAAGGCGGACGGGAAGCGGACGCCGCACCCGTCGAGACGGCTGCGAAAGCTCCCGCGGCCGAGGCGACGGACGAGGCGCCGGTGAAGAAGGCGGCGGCGAAATGAGTCAGGCACCGCAGCTGGTCGTGCACCGCGACAAGGAGCTGATGGCGCAGGCCGCGGCGGCACGGCTGATCACCCGGATCGTCGACGCGCAGAGCTCACGGGGTTCGGCGTCGGTGGTGCTGACCGGCGGGCGCAACGGCAACGGCCTGCTGGCCGAGCTGGCGGCGGCGCCCGCCCGGGACGCGATCGACTGGGGCCGGCTCGATCTGTGGTGGGGCGACGAGCGGTTCCTGCCGGAGGGCGACCCGGAGCGCAACGTCACACAGGCGCGTGAGGCGTTGCTCGACTCGGTGCCGCTGGATCCGAAGCGGGTACATGCGATGCCGGCGTCGGACGGGCCGTACGGCAACGATGTGGACGCGGCGGCGGCCGCGTACGCGGAGGAGCTGGCGCGGGCGGCGGGCCCGGAGAACCACGGTCCCGTCCCCACCTTCGACGTCCTGATGCTGGGCGTCGGCCCGGACACGCACGTGGCCTCCCTCTTCCCCGAGCTCCCCGCGGTCCGCGAGACCGAGCGCACGGTGGTCGGCGTCCACGGCGCCCCGAAACCACCCCCCACCCGCATCTCCCTCACCCTCCCGGCGATCCGGTCCGCCCGCGAGGTCTGGCTCCTCGCCGCAGGCGAGGACAAGGCCCAGGCCGCGGCCATCGCCCTCTCCGGCGCGGGTGAGATCCAGGCCCCGGCAGCAGGCGCCCGCGGCAAGACCCGCACCCTGTGGCTCCTGGACGCGGCGGCGGCATCCCAGTTGCCGAGATCCCTGTACCCCCCGGCGTCACCGTAAGGGTTCTCGCCCCCTCCGCCCCTACCCGTTCCCGTCCCCCGGGGGCTCCGCCCCCGGACCCCCGCTTCGGCCTTCAACGGGCCTCGTCCTCAAGCGCCGGACAGGCTGTCAAAGCCCGTCCGGCGTTTGTGCGTTGGGGCCGAACGGGTCTGGAGAGGTCAGCCCGCCCGGTGTCAGAGATACCGCGGTTGGCCTCGCGCGCTGGGGAAACTCAGGGGTGGGCAGAGCCTGCGGATCTGGACTGAACGGGCAGGAGCCCGGTCCTCCGGCGTTGGGGTGGCCGAGAGGACCGGGCGGTGCCCCCGGGGACCGGAGGGGTGGACGGGGAAGTTGGTCCCTCCGGTGGTGGAGAGGCCAGGGGGGCGGGGCGGGGAGTTGGTCCCTCCGGCCCGTTGAAGGGTGGGAGTCCGGGGGCGGAGCCCCCGGGGGACGGGGATGGGTAGGGGCGGAGGGGGCGAAGAAGCCCAGCGCGAGCCCTACTTGACGGAGCCTGCCATCACCCCCTGGACGAAGTGGCGTTGGAAGGCGAAGAAGACGACGACCGGGATCACCAGGGAGAGGAACGCGCCCGGGGCCAGGACGTCGATGTTGCTGCCGAACTGGCGGATCTGGGACTGGAGCGCCACGGTCAGCGGCTGCGACGAGCTGTCGGCGAACAGCAGCGCCACCAGCATGTCGTTCCACACCCACAGGAACTGGAAGATGGCGAGGCTGGCGATCGCCGGCCGGCCCACCGGAAGCACCAGCCGGGTGAAGATGCGCCACTCGCTGCCGCCGTCCATCCGCGCGGCCTCCAGCATCTCCTTGGGGATCTCCGCGAAGTAGTTCCGCAGCAGGAACACCGCGAAGGGCAGGCCGTACGCCACGTGGAACAGCACCACGCCGGGGATCGTCCCGAACAGGCCGAGCTGCCCGAACAGCTTGGCGACCGGCAGCAGACCGATCTGCACCGGGACCACCAGCAGCGCGACCACCACCAGGAAGACGGAGTCGCGGCCGGGGAAGTCCAGCCAGGCGAAGGCGTATCCGGCGAGCGCCGCGATGACCACCACCAGCACGGTGGCCGGCACCGAGATCAGCACGGTGTTCCAGAACGCCTGGGTCATGCCGGAGTTGTCCAGCAGCGCCGAGTAGTTGTCGAAGGACAGCTGCCCCGGGGCGGTGAACACCGTCCACCAGCCACCCTTCGCGGTGTCCTCCGCGGAGCGCAGCGAGGAGAGGAACAGCCCGGCCAGCGGGGTCATCCAGACCAGGCCGATCACGACCAGGAACGCCTGCACCACCGCGCTGCTCAGTCCGCGCCGGATCGTCTTCATCGCTGACTCCTTCGGAAACGGCGGACGTTGAAGACCATGGCCGGGATCACCAGGAGCAGCAGCAGCACGCCGAGGGCGCTGCCGAGTCCCTGGTTGTTGCCACCGCCGAACGACACCAGCCACATCTGGGTGGCGAGCACGGTCGCGTCCTCCTGCACGGGGCCGGGGGCGATGATGTAGACGAGGTCGAAGACCTTCATCACATTGATCACCAGGGTGACGAAGACGACCGTGAGCACCGGCGCGAGCAGCGGTACAGTGATCTTGCGGAAGATCTGCCACTCGTTGGCACCGTCCATCCGGGCCGCCTCCAGGGCGTCACGCGGCAGGGTGGACAGGCCCGCGCCGATCAGGACCATGGCGAAGCCGGTCCAGATCCACAGGTAGGCGCCGATGATCGCCGGGGTGACAAGGGTGGGCCCCAGCCAGGAGATGCCGTCGTAGGGCTCCTCGAAGTTGTCCTTGGGCAGCTTGAGGGTGTACGAGCCGTCCTTCAGGCCGGTGAAGCGGAAGGAGCCGTCGGCGGCGGTGGTGGTGCTGGCAACGGTCTTGCCGCCCTGGACCGCCTCGACCTTCATCCCGGGCAGGCCGCTCTCGCGGGAGTCGACCACTCCGGGCTTGCCTCCCCCGCCGGGCGTGAAGTCGAGGTACACCACGCCGCGCACCTCGTCGGCGCCGGCCTCCCGGGCGGCCGCCTCCTTGGCGGGCTTGGCGTCGCCGGGCAGGTCCTTGGGGGCGACGCCGACCAGGCCGAGCGCGGTGGCGGAGCCGGGCGAGACCTGGGAGCCGGTGACGTAGGAGCCGTCCTTCTGCTGGTTCAGGCCCTGCCCGTCACGGGCGCGTGCCGTCGGGTACTCGGCGCCCTCGTCGAAGGCGTCGTGGATCGACACGGCCGCCGCGTTGAGGACGCCCTTGTCGGGGTCCTCGTCGTAGGCGAGCCGGAAGATGATGCCGGCGGCCAGGAAGGACACCGCCATCGGCATGAACAGCAGCAGCTTGAAGGCGGTGGCCCAGCGGATCTTCTCCACCAGCACGGCCAGGACGAGGCCGAGACCGGTGAGCAGGGTGGGCGCGACCACGACCCAGATGGCGGTGTTGCGGATGGCCTTCAGGGTGGTCGGGTCGCGGAACATCTCGGCGTAGTTCTCGCCGCCCACAAACGTGTCGCCGGAGGCGTCGAAGAGGCTGCGGCCGATGGAGAACAGCACCGGATAGACGACCAGCGCGCCCAGCAGGAGCAGCGCCGGCAGCGCGAACAACAGGGCGATCACCCGGCCCCGGCGGCGCGAGCGCCGAGCGCGTGCGCCGTCGGGGCGGGCGGGCGACGAGCGCCTCGCCTCTTTCACCACGGTGGTGGTCATGGTCAGTTCCCGTAGGCCTTCGCCGCGGCGGCCTCGAGCTCGGCCGCGGTCTTCTTCGGGTCGGCCGGGTTGCGCAGGAAGTCCTGGAGGATCTTCCACTCGCCGGCGCCCTTGGTGCCGCCGAAGGCGGCGGGGGCCTGGTCGGACATGTCGAAGCGGACCGTGTCACCGGCCTCGACCAGGGACTTGGCGGTGGCGCGGGTGACGTCGTCGCCGTAGGAGGAGAGGTCGAGCTTCTTGTTCGGGGAGAGGAAGCCGCCCGCCTCGGCCCACACGGCTGCGGCCTCGGGGCTGGCCAGGTACTCGACGAGCGCCATGCCGGCCTTGGAGTTCTTGCCGTCCTTCAGGACGACGGCCGCGTCGCCGCCGCTGACCACGGGCGCCTGGCCCTTGCCGACCGGCGGGAAGGGGAAGAAGTTGGCGTCGGTGCCGATGGTCTTGCCGAACTGGTCCTTGGCGACACCGGCGACGAAGTCGCCCTCGTAGACCATGGCGGCGTCGGGCTTCGGACCGAAGACCTTCTCCACGGAGCCGGGGAAGTCGGTGTTCAGCGCCTCCTTCTGCCCGCCCGCGATGAGCTGCTTGTCCTTGAACAGCTTGCCGAGCGTGTCGAGCGCCTCGACCACGGTCGGGTCGGTCCACTTGATCTCGTGGGCGGCGAGGGCGTCGTACTTCTCGGGGCCGGCCTGGGAGAGGTAGATGTTCTCGAACCAGTCGGTGAGCGTCCAGCCGTCCTGACCGGCGACGGAGAACGCGGCGAGACCGGAGTCGGAGATCGTCCGGCCGTTCTTCAGCATCTCGTCGTAGGTCTTGGGCGCCTCGACGCCGGCCTGCTCGAGAGCCTCGGGGCTGTACCAGACGGTCGACTTGTGGGCGGCCTTGAAGTACAGGCCGTACAGGGTGCCGTCGACGGTGCCGTAGTCCTGCCAGACCTTGGCGAAGTTGGCGCCCACCGCGGACTTGACCTTTTCGTCCAGCGGCTTGAGCCAGCCCTTCTCGGCGAACTGCTTGAGCACGCCGACCTGCGGGACCATCACGACGTCGGGGGCGTTGCCACCCTCGATCTTGCTGCCGACGACGGTGGAGACGTTGTCGCCGGTGGAGACGAACTGCGTCTTGGCGCCGGTCTTCTCGGAGAAGGCGTCCAGCACCTTCTGGAAGTTCTTCTGCTCGCTGCCGGACCAGACACCGGCCACGGTGACGGTCTGGCCGTTCAGGGACTTGTCGCCGCCGCCGGCCGAGACCGGGTCGTCGCCACCGCAGGCGGTGGCGGTCAGGGCGATGACAAGCGCCGTGCATCCGGTGATCAGGGTGGTGCGTCGGGTACGTCGCATCTTCGTTGATGTCCCTTCGGGATACGGGGTGCGGCTCGGCTCAGGAGTCGCTGATCCACCAGGCGGCGGTGGAGCCGGGAAGCACCCCGGCCGGGCACGGTCCGCTGGCGAGCAGCGGGGTGCCGGAGACCGGGGCGGGTACGGGGGCGGTGCCGAAGTTGACGGCGCACACCAGGTCGCCGCCGCGGACGAAGGCGAGCACGCCGGGCTGGGTGTCCAGCCACTGCAGAGTGCCCTCGCCCAGCTGCGGGAGCGCGGCGCGCAGTTGCAGGCCGTCGCGGTAGAGGTGCCAGAAGGACTGGGTGTCGGCGAGTGCGCGGTCGGTGGCGTACTCGGCGAAGTACTCGGGCTGGGGCAGCCACGGCTTGACGCCTCCGGCACCGGAGGTGAAGCCGAACGGGGAGGCCTGCCCGGACCAGGGCAGCGGCACCCGGCAGCCGTCGCGGATACGGGCCCTGCTGCCGGTGCGGCGGAAGATCGGGTCGGTGAGCACGTCGTCGGGCAGGTCGACGACCTCGGGCAGACCCAGTTCCTCGCCCTGGTAGATGTAGGCGGCTCCGGGCAGCGCCAGCATCAGCAGCGCGGCGGCGCGGGCGCGGGCGGCGCCGAGCCCGCTGCCCTGGGGGGTGGGCTCGCCGTAGCGGGTGACGGTGCGGACCTGGTCGTGGTTGTTGAGGACCCAGGTGACGGTGGAGCCGGTGCCGGCGATGTCCTCCATCGCCTCGGATATGACCTTGCGGAAGGCGTCGGCGTCCCAGGGGGCGCCCAGCAGGTCGAAGAAGAACGCCTGGTGCAGCTCGTCGGGGCGGACGTACATCGCGTGCTCGCGGGCGCTGGGCACGGACACCTCGCCGACCAGCAGGCGCTCGCGGCCGTCGCGGGCGGTGTACTCCTCGCACACCGCGCGCCAGTGCCGCCACACGTCGTGCACCTCGGGCTGGTTCCAGGCGAGCGGGTTGACCGAGTCGCGGGTGCGGGCGTCGGCCTCCGGGTCCGGCGAGTCGGGCAGGTCCGGGTGCTTGAACAGTCCGGCGGCCACGTCGATGCGGAAGCCGTCGACGCCCCGGTCCAGCCAGAACCGCAGGGTGCGGTCGAACTCGGCGGCGACCTCGGGGTTGCGCCAGTTCCAGTCGGGCTGCTCGGGCGTGAACATGTGCAGGTACCACTGGCCGGGGCTGCCGTCCGCCTCGGTGACCCGGCTCCAGGCGGGGCCGCCGAACATGGCGTGCCAGTTGTTGGGCGGCTCGCTGCCGTCGGGGCCCCGGCCGTCGGCGAAGTGGAAGCGGGCGCGCTCGGGGCTGCCGGGCGGGCTGGCGAGGGCCTCACGGAACCAGGGGTGCTCGCTGGAGCAGTGGTTGGGGACGATGTCCAGCAGCACCTTGATGCCCAGGCGCCGGGCCTGGGTGACCAGCAGGTCGAACTCGGCGAGGTCGCCGAAGACCGGGTCGACGTCGCAGTAGTCGGCCACGTCGTAGCCGTGGTCGTGCTGGGGCGAGGGATAGAAGGGGCTCAGCCAGATCCCGTCCACGCCGAGCTTCTTCAGATAGGGCAGGCCGGCCCTGACTCCGGCGAGATCGCCGATGCCGTCTCCGGTGCTGTCCAGGAAGCTGCGTACGTACACCTGGTAGATCACTGCGTCGCGCCACCACTGGCGGCTGTCGATGCGCTTGAGACTCACCCCGTCGAACCCGTCTGTGCGTGCTAGCGGTTATACATGCATGTTAAATAGGCGTGTCGCGAGGGTGTCAATGAACGTACCGAAGCTACCGGGGAGTTGATTCGAGTAAACAGGAACAATCCGGGCATCTCGCGGACGATCGAGATGCGCGCGTTACTTAACAAGTAACTAGGGAGCGGGAGGCGCCAGGAAGGTGTCAGCGCGAGGAGACGGCGGCGAGCTCGCCGGCCAGCCGCCGCACGGCGGCCTCGGTGGTCTGCCGCCCGGTCATCGCGTCGTGCACGACCGCCTGCACCACCAGGCTCACCTGGTCGTAGTGCGGGCTCTTGGGGCGCGGCGCGGCGGCGAGCACGCTCTCGCGCAGGGTCGGCAGATAGGGGAAGCGCCGGATCAGCTCCGGGTCCTCGTACAGCGCGGCCCGTACCGGCGGCAGCGCACCGCGCGTGAGGACCTGGCGCTGGACCGGCTCACTGGTGAGGTACGCGATCAGCCGCGCGGCGGTGTCGGGGTGCCGGGCATGGGTGCCGACGGCCAGATTGGAGCCGCCGAGCACACTGGTGCCGGGCCCGTCCGGTCCGGGCAGCGGGACGGCGCCGACATTGCCGGCCACCCGGGAGCCGGGCGCGGAGGCGGCGACATAGGCGTAGGGCCAGTTGCGCAGGAAGAGCAGCCGGCCGTCCTGGAAGGCCTGCTTGGACTCCTCCTCCTTGTAGGTGAGCGCTTCGCGCGGGATCCAGCCCTCACGCACGCCGCGCGCCAGGAAGCCGATGCCCTCGCGGGCGGCCCGGGAGTCGACGGTGACCCGCTCGCCCTCGTCGCCGAGGATGCTGCCGCCCGCCGAGTAGACCGCCTCGGCCGCGTTCACGGTCAGCCCCTCGTAGGGCAGGAACTGCCCGGCGTAGCCGTCGAGGCCGTACTTCGGCGCGAGTTTCTTCGCGGTGCTCTCCAGCTCGGCCCAGGTGCGCGGCGGCGCGACGCCCTCCTTGGCGAGGATGTCCGTCCGGTACAGCAGCAGCCCGGCGTTGGTGACATAGGGGACGGCGTACAGCTTGTCGTCGTAGGTCGCGGTGTCCACGACCGGGCGCAGGAAGGTGTCCAGCGGGAAGCGGTCGCGCGGCAGCGGGCGGATCCACCCGGCGGCGGCGAACTCCGACGTCCAGCTGACGTCGATGTTGAGCACGTCGAAGCGGCCGGCCTCGCCGCGCCGCAGATCGGTGATCATCTGAGCCCGGGTCTCGTCGGCGGAGTCGGGCAGTTCGACGAGGGTGACCCGCTCGCCGGGGTGGGCGCGGTTCCAGCCCTCGAGCAGCGGGCCGAGATAGCCGGTGAGGTCACCCGCGGTGGCCAGGGTGAGCGGTCCGCGGCCGCCCCCGGCAGGCTCCTCGGCGCTCGCTCCGGCGGAGACGTAACCGGTCAGGACCACGACCAGCACAAGAAGGCCCCTACCCGCGGCACGGATCCACCGCATAGGTTCCTCCCTGTACACCGGCCCCCGGGCGCCCTCGTCCGGGAGTCAGAGGCCATGTATACCTGTTAGGTATGCGCGATACTAGGGCCTGCGGCACATTGACCAGACGCGAGGAGGAGAGCTCGAGTGCGGCTGCCCCTCCTGGCGCTGCTCGCCCGCGGTCCGGCGCACGGCTACGAGCTGAAGCAGGACCTTGAGCAACTGCTGGGCTCGGCGTACCCTCAGCCGAACGTCGGCCAGATCTACGTGACCCTCGGCCGCCTCGAGAAGTCGGGACTGATCGAGGGCGAGGACGTCGAGCAGTCCAGCCGGCCCAACAAGAAGGTCTACCACCTCACCGACGCCGGGCGCGAGGCGCTGCGCGCCTGGTACGAGGAGACGGCGGACGAACCACGGGTGCGGGACGAATTCTTCATGAAGCTGGCGCTCGCCCCGCAGACCGGACTCGCCGACCAGATCGCCCTGATCAACAAGCAGCGCCGCCAGTACCTCAACACCATGCGGGCGCTGTCCAAGCTCGCCGCCGCCGAAGACCGGGACAATCGCATCGCCCATCTGCTGATCGAGGGCGCGATGCTGCACCTGCAGGCCGACCTCGACTGGCTGGAACGGTGCCAGGAAGAGCTGGAGGACCTGGAGTGAGCGAGAGCACCGCTCCCGTGCTGCGCGCCGAAGGCCTGGTCAAGACCCACTACGGCGAGGGCGCCCCGGCGCACGCGGTGCGCGGCGTCGATCTGAGCGTGGCGCGGGGCGAGTTCGTGGCGATCACCGGTCCGTCCGGCGCAGGAAAGTCGACCCTGCTGCATCTCCTCGGCGGTCTCCAGCGGCCCGACAAGGGCAGCATCTGGCTGGACGGCGAGTGCACCGACGACTACGACGAGGCCCGCTGGGCGGTGGAGCGCCGCAGGCGCATCGGGATCGTCTTCCAGTTCTTCAACCTGGTCTCCGACCTGTCCGTCGCGGACAACGTGGAGCTGCCCGCCCTGCTCGCCGGGGTGCCGCCGAAGCAGGCCCGCGCCGAGCGGGAGGCGCTGCTGGACGAGCTGGGCCTGACCGGCAAGGAGCGCAGCATCCCGGGCGAGCTGTCCGGCGGTGAGCAGCAGCGGGTCGCACTGGCCCGCGCCCTGGTCAACCACCCCCCGCTGCTGCTGGCCGACGAGCCGGCGGGCAGCCTGGACAGCCGGGGCACCCGCGAGGTGATGCGGCTGCTGTCCCGCTTCCACCAGCGCGGGCAGACCATCGTCCTGGTCACCCACGACGCCCGGCTGGCCAGCGCCGCGGACCGGGTGATCAGCTTCTTCGACGGACGGATCGTCGACGACGCGGCGCTCGACGGCGGGCCGGCGAGCGGCAAGGGCATCTCCGGGGTGCTGGAGCTGAAGGACTGACATGCGGACGTTTTCCCAGGTGTACGACCTCCGCGCGCCGAAGGGGTGAGGCCGGTGCGAGCCACCCTGCGCTGGGCGCACTCCGATCTGCGCACGCACCGCGGCGAGGCGCTGTTCCTCGTCCTCGCCACCGCCGGCATCGTGGTCTCGCTGCTGCTGGCCGCCGCCCTGTTCGGCTACGCCACCAACCCCTGGCAGCGCGTGTTCGCCCAGGCGCACGGCGCGCACGTCACGCTGCACACCACCGGCACCGCCGACGCCGCGAAGCTCGCCCGGCTGGACGGCGTGGACGACGTCGCGGGCCCCTACCCGACCTCCTCGCTGACCGTCGCCTCGCGCGGCAGCCGGGCCTCGGTCGAACTGCGCGGCACGCCCGAGCGGCCCGACGTGGGACGCCCGCTGATCACCTCCGGGAAGTGGCTGGACGCGGCGACGCCCGACGGCGTGGTGCTGGAGAGCCGGCTCGCCCGCGCCCTGCTCGCCGCGCCCGGCGACACCCTGACCGTCCCCGGCACGGCCCGCACGCTCACCGTGATCGGCATCGCCGACAGCGCCGAGCCCCGTTACCGTCCGGGCGAGCAGCCGGGCCTGGTGTGGGCGCTGCCGTCGGCCGTGGCCGAACCGGCCGGGCAGGTGATCGGGCTGCGGCTGACCGACCCGGCCGACACCGAGTACACCGTGCAGCGGGCCGTGACCGTGCTGGGCGCCGGGGCGATCGGCGAGGTCGCCACCTGGCAGCAGGCCCGCGCCGAGGCACAGAACGACAACCGGCTGCTCGGTCAGGTGCTCGGCCTGTTCGGGCTGGGCGCGCTGGTCGCCGCCGGATTCGCCGTGCACGGGGCGATCGGCACCCGCATCCGGGGGCATCTGCGGGACATCGCCATCCTCAAGGCGATCGGCTTCACGCCCGGCCAGGTCGTCCGGGTCTTCCTGATGCAGCACCTCGGCTACGCCCTGCTGGGCGCCGTGGCCGGCGCGGTGCTGATGGAGGCGCTGGGCAGCGGGATACCGGGGCGGCTCGGGGACGCGGTCGCCGTGTGGCAGGGGCTGCCCGGGCAGACCGTGACGCTGTTCGCGGTGCCCGTGGCGGCGGTGCTGTTCATCGGCGCGACCACCGGGCTCGCCGCCTGGCGGGCCGGACGCGTGCCCCCGGTGCCGGTCCCCCGCCCCGCGGCGCCCCCGGCCGGACGGCTGACCGGCGTGGCCCGGCGGGCGCTGGGCATGCGGGTGCCGCCGGCGCTGGTGCTCGGCTGGCGCAAGGCGTTCACCCGCCGCCCGCGCTCCCTCGGGACGGTGGCCCGGCTGGCGCTGCCGCTGCTGCTGATCGTGGTGGCGATGAGCGCCTGGACCAGCCTCGACCGCTTCCACAGCGAACCGGAACGCATGGGCCTGCCCACCGCGCTCAGTGTGCGCGCGGACGCGACGCTGGGCGAGAAGGAGACCCGGGCCCTGCTGGAGAACGACCCGCAGGTGGCCGCCGCCTACCCGGGCACGGAGGTCGCCGCCCTGGTCCCCGGCCAGACCGCCACCATCGCCCTGCGGGGTCTGGGCACCGGGCAGGAGCCGTACCCCTTCACGCTGGCCGAGGGGCGCACCGCCCGCGGGCCCGACGAGGCGGTGGCCGGGCAGGGTCTGCTCGACCTGCTGCACGTCCAGGTCGGCGACTGGGTGCGGATGACGGTCGGCGACCGGCCGCAGATCCTGCACATCGTCGGCCGCAGCATCGAGCCGGAGAACGCCGGCCGGGTCATCTCCACCTCCCTCGACACCCTCCGCGCCAACGACCCCACCCTCCGGCCGACCCTCTACCAGGTGCGCCTGGAGCCGGGCGCCGACCCGCAGGCCGTCGCCGACCGGCTGACGTCTGGGGGGCTCGGCCATCTCGACGTGCACACCGTGACCAACCCGGCCGACGGGCTCTCCCCGCTGCGCGCCGTCGTCCTCGGCCTGATCGCCGTGCTGGCCCTGATCGGGCTGATCGAGCTGCTCACCGCGATCGGCGGGATGGTGCGGGAGGGCGAGCGGGATCTGCTGGCGCTGAAGGCCATCGGCCTGTCACCGCGCCAGATCACCGCGATGACGGTGACGGCCGTGGCGTGCACGGCGATGGCCGCCGTGCTCGCCGCCATGATCCTCGGGCTGCCGCTGGCGCGCTGGCTGATCGACGCCCAGGGCAGATCGAGCGGCATCGGGGCGGGGATCGCCCAGGGGCCGCCCGCGCTGTTCCTGCTGGGGCTCACCGTGGCCGCCGTGCTGGGCGCGGCCGCACTGGCCGCCCTCCCGGCCGCCCGGGCGGCCCGCCGCCGCCTCGCGGACACACTGAGCGCGGTCGCCTGAGCCGGCCCTTGGCCGGCGGGCGCCGCGCCGCGGCTGCTAGGGCCTTTCGTTTGGATCAGCCTGCGGGAATCGCCGGCGCCTTGTCAGCACCGGCGAGCGGGGTCTGGTGCGTGCAGCTGCAAGGCGGAGGAGGGCGCCGATGCGGAGCATCGGCAACGCGTGCGGCCCGGTGCGCCTTCAGCGCGTTCCGCACCCCGAGCGGACCGCCGATCCAACCACCACGCGTACGTACCACCTCAGCTCCCCCGAGCGTCCGCCGTGCCGGCCTGCCGTTGATCGCCGGGGAGTCTACGGGAAAGCGGACGGCGTGCTGCCGCCCGCTTCACCGCAGCGTGCTCAGGAACGGCCGCGCAGCTCCCGGTAGGTGCCGACGAGCGCCTTGGTGGAGGCGTCCAGGCCGGGCACGTCCGCCCCCTCGGTGAGGGCGGGCTCGATGCGCTTGGCGAGGACCTTGCCCAGCTCCACGCCCCACTGGTCGAAGGAGTCGATGTTCCACACCGCGCCCTGCACGAACACCTTGTGCTCGTAGAGCGCGACCAGCTGCCCCAGCACCGAGGGGGTCAGCTCCTTGGCGAGGATGGTGGTCGTGGGGTGGTTGCCGCGGAAGGTCTTGTGCGCCACCAGCTCCTCGGGCACCCCCTCGGCGCGCACCTCCTCGGGCGTCTTGCCGAAGGCCAGCGCCTGCGTCTGCGCGAAGAAGTTCGCCATCAGCAGGTCGTGCTGCGCGGCCAGTTCGTCGCCGAGCTCGGCGACCGGCCGGGCGAAGCCGATGAAGTCCGCCGGGATCAGCTTGGTGCCCTGGTGGATCAACTGGTAGTACGCGTGCTGTCCGTTGGTGCCCGGCGTGCCCCACACCACCGGACCGGTCTGCCAGGCGACGGGCCGGCCGTCGCGGTCCACGGACTTGCCGTTGGACTCCATGTCGAGCTGCTGCAGGTACGCGGTGAACTTCGACAGGTAGTGCGAGTACGGCAGCACGGCGTGCGACTGGGCGTCGAAGAAGTTGTTGTACCAGATGCCCAGCAGCCCCAGCAGCAGCGGTGCGTTGGCCTCCGCTGGCGCGGTGCGGAAGTGCTCGTCGACCAGCCGGAAGCCGTCCAGCATCTCCCGGAACCGCTCCGGCCCGATCGCGATCATCAGCGACAGGCCGATGGCCGAGTCGTAGGAGTAGCGGCCTCCGACCCAGTCCCAGAACTCGAACATGTTCGCCGTGTCGATGCCGAAGGCCGCCACCTTCTCCGCGTTGGTCGACAGGGCGACGAAGTGCTTGGCGACCGCGCTCTCGTCGCCGCCCAGGCCGTTGAGCAGCCAGGAGCGGGCCGAGGTGGCGTTGGTGACCGTCTCGATCGTGGTGAAGGTCTTGGAGGCGATGATGAACAGCGTCTCGGCCGGGTCCAGGTCCCGCAGCGCCTCGTGCAGATCCGCCCCGTCCACGTTGGAGACGAAGCGGAACGTCAGATCCCGGGCGGTGTAGGCGCGCAGTGCCTCGTAGGCCATCGCCGGGCCGAGGTCCGAGCCGCCGATGCCGACGTTGACCACATTGCGGATCCGCTTGCCGGTGTGGCCCGTCCACTCGCCGGAGCGGATGCGCCGGGAGAAGTCGGCCATCTTGTCGAGCACCGCGTGCACACCCGGCACGACGTTCTCGCCGTCGACCTCCACCACCGCGTCCCGCGGCGCCCGCAGCGCGGTGTGCAGCACCGCCCGCCGCTCGGTGGTGTTGATCTTCTCGCCGCGGAACATCGCGTCCCGCAGTCCGAACACATCCGTCGCCGCCGCCAGGTCCCGCAGCAACGCCAGCGTCCGGTCGGTGACCAGGTGCTTCGAGTAGTCGATGTACAGGTCACCCACACGGAGGACGTAGGAGGTGCCGCGGCCGGGGTCGGCGGCGAACAGCTCGCGCAGCTCCACCTCCCCGAGCTCCTCACGGTGCTTGACCAGGGCGCTCCACTCGGGCATCTGATTGAGCCCGGTACGGCCGTCTGCGTTCATCTCGGACTTCAGCCTTCTTCCTCGCTCTGTGCTGCGTACCTTGCCCCGCTGCCGGTCCCAACCTAATTGATCAGCGGTGGACGTGAGCTGTCGTGGCGCCGTCGTCCGGCGCACCAACAGGTACGTCGGGGCGGCGCACAGGTATCAGCGCGGCGGTGGCGAGGGCGAAGAAGCCTGCCGCGAGCAGCGCCGGGGTGCCCGCCCCCCAGGCCGCGGCGAGGGCCCCGCCGAGCAGCGCGCCCAGCGGTGTCCCGGCGACCCCGAGCGTCCGGTGCGCGGAGGAGACCCGGCCGAGCATCCCGGCGGGGCTGCGCTCCTGCAGCAGGGTGGTGGTGTTGACGTTCCAGACCATGCCCATGAAGCCGAAGACGGCGAGGGACACGAGGAGCGCGCCCAGGTGGCGCACGCCGCCCATGGCGAGCAGTGCGGCGGTCTGCACGCTCCCGGCGAGCAGCACCGACCGGGCCCGTCCGAGCCGGGCGACCAGCCGTCCGCTCGCCGCTCCCCCGGCGAGACTGCCGACCGTGTACGCCGTCAGGGCCGCCGCATAGCCGGTCTCCCCCGCGCCCAGCCAGCCGGTCACCAGGATCACCAGCGTGGCGATGAGAGCGCCGATGCCGATATTGCACAGCGCGGTCGCGGTGCACAGCGCGCGCAGCACCCGGTCCCGGACCAGGGTGCGCAGCCCCTCGGCGATCTCCCGGCGCAGGGTGCTGCCGGGCGGTCCCGGGGCGCGCTCGGCGGCGGGCCGCCCCAGCGAGGCGATCAGGGCGGCGGCCAGCAGATACGTGGCGGCGTCGACGGCGTAGGGTGCGGCGGCCCCGGCGGTCAGCAGCAGCGGGACGGCGGGCCCGCCGAGCAGTCCACCTGCCAGGCGCTGGCCGGTCATCAGGCGGGCGTTGGCGCTGCCGAGGGCGCCCGGGGGCACCAAGGAGGGCAGCAGGGCGGTGGCGGCGTTGTCGAAGAGGGTCTGCAGGGTGGTCAGGATGAACGCCAGGGCGATGAGCAGCCCGATGGAGGCGTGGCCGAGCGCCACGGCCACGGCGAAGGCGGCGACCAGCAGTCCGCGCAGCAGGTCCACCGCCCACATGGCCCGCCGCTGGTCCACCCGGTCGGCGACCGCGCCGCCGAGCAGGCCGAACACGATCCAGGGCAGATGGCCGCAGGCGGTGACGGAGGCGATGAGCAGCGGATCGTCGGTGAGGGAGACGGCGAGCAGAGGCAGCGCGGCGGTGCGCAGCGCGTCGCCGAAGCTGGAGAGCACGGCCGCGCTCCACAGCCGCCCGAATCCGCCGCGCCATGCGGGCGCACGGGTGCCCGCGGTTTCGGCTGTCGCCACAACTCCCCCTCACGGTCGGTCGATTCGCAACCGTAGAGGGCACCACTGACAATCGCCGCGCGAACGGCCGGCCAGGGCCGGAAACGACAGCGACCAGGCAGGTGTCGCTGCCCGGTCGGTCGTCAAAAACTAGATCTCGCCCCGCAGTTTGGCGAGGGCCTCGGCGAGGATGGCCTCGCCGTCCGCGTCGCTGCGCCGCTCCCGCACATACGCGAGGTGGGTCTTGTAGGGCTCGGTGCGCGGGGGGTCCGGCGGATTGTCGCGGTCCTGACCGGCCGGAAAGCCACAGCGGGGGCAGTCCCAGGTTTCGGGCACCTGCGCGTCGCTGGCGAAGCTCGGCTGTGTCTCGTGCCCGTTGGAGCACCAGAAGGAGACGCGCAGCCGCGGCGCGGACTCGCCGCGCTCGGCCTCGCCCATCGGCCCCGCCCCGACCCGGCTTCCCCGGATCGCGTTGCCACTTGCCACGGTCGTAACTCCCTGCGTGATGGTGCCGCGAAGCGAGTCGGCGTTCCGCTTCGCTGCGAGCGCCTCAGTCTACGGAAGGCCCAACGCACGTCCAGTGATTGGAGTTACAAGGGCCCCGCTCAAAGACGCAAGCCCCATGATAGGCCGCGCGGTGCTGCGCGTACCGAACATGGGGCATTACGCACGGAATGCGGAGGGGATCCGCCCCGTTGCGGGCGGAATGTACCTCTGCTCGTTCAGTCGAGCTTCATCATGACGCCGAGCGTCACGATGCACGCGAACCACAGCAGACCGACCACGACGGTGATCCGGTCGAGGTTGCGCTCGGCGACCGAGGAGCCGCCGACGGAGGACTGCATGCCACCACCGAACATGTCGGAGAGGCCGCCGCCCTTCCCCTTGTGCATCAGCACCAGCAGCATCAGCAGCAGGCTGAAGACGATCAGGGCGATCGAGAACCCCAAAACCACGGCTGGACCAACTTCCTCGGATTCGGATGGACGACGGGGCCCAGCAGGTTCTGCTGGACCCCGCAAGGGTACGACGGATCCCCGCTACCGCATACTCACTGGTCGCGGAAGCGGACGATCTTGACGAACTCGTCGGCGTCCAGGGAGGCGCCGCCGACCAGGGCGCCGTCGATGTCGGGCTGGGCCATGATCTCGGCGACATTGCCGGCCTTGACGGAGCCGCCGTACTGGATGCGGACCTTGTCGGCCACCTCCTGGCCGTACAGCTCGGCGAGCTTGCCGCGGATGGCGGCGCAGACCTCCTGGGCGTCCTCGGCGCCGCAGACCTTGCCGGTGCCGATGGCCCAGACGGGCTCGTAGGCGATCACCACCGTCTCGGCCTGCTCGGCCGGGACGTCCTTCAGGCCGCCCTCGACCTGGGCGAGGGTGTGGGAGACGTGGTTGCCTGCCTCGCGGACCTGGAGCTCCTCGCCGACGCACAGGATCGGGGCGATGCCGTGCTTGAGGGCGGCCTTGACCTTGGCGTTCACCAGCTCGTCGGTCTCGCCGTGGTACTGCCGGCGCTCGGAGTGCCCGACCACGACATAGCTGCACTTCAGCTTGGCCAGCATCGGGCCGGAGATCTCCCCGGTGTAGGCGCCGCCGTCGTGGGCGGAGATGTCCTGGGCGCCGTACTTGATCTTCAGCTTGTCGCCGTCGACGAGGGTCTGGACCGAGCGCAGGTCGGTGAAGGGCGGCAGGACGACGACCTCGACGGCCTCGTAGTCCTTGTCGGCCAGGGCGAAGGCGAGCTTCTGGACGTGCGCGATGGCCTCGAGGTGGTTGAGGTTCATCTTCCAGTTGCCCGCCATCAGCGGCGTGCGCGTGCTCATAAAGGGTCAGTCCTCCAGTGCGGCGAGGCCGGGGAGCGTCTTGCCCTCGAGGTATTCGAGGGAGGCGCCGCCTCCGGTCGAGATGTGGCCGAATGCCTGCTCGTCGAAGCCCAGGGTACGGACCGCCGCGGCGGAGTCGCCGCCGCCGACCACGGTGAAGCCCGGGGAGTCGATGAGGGCCTGGGCGACCGCCTTGGTGCCCTCGGCGTAGTCGGGGTGCTCGAAGACGCCCATGGGGCCGTTCCAGAAGACGGTGGCCGCGTCGGCGAGCTTCGAGGCGTAGAGCTTGCGGGTCTCCGGACCGATGTCCAGGCCCTCCTGGTCGGCCGGGATGGCGTCCGCGGCGACGGCTGTGGGGTTGGCGGGCGCCTTGGTCTTCAGGTCCGGGAACTCGGGCGCGACCAGCGCGTCGACCGGCAGGACCAGCTCCACGCCCTGCTTCTCGGCGCGCTCCAGGTACTCGGTGACCGCCGGGATCTGGTCCTCCTGGAGCAGCGACCTGCCGACCTCGTAGCCCTTGGCCTTGAGGAAGGTGTACGCCATGCCGCCGCCGATGAGCAGGCGGTCGGCCTTGCCGAGCAGCTGGTCGATGACGGCGAGCTTGTCGGAGACCTTGGCGCCGCCGAGGGCGACCACGTAGGGGCGCTTGACGTCCTCGGTGAGCTTCTTCAGGACGCCGACCTCGGTGGCGATGAGGTAGCCGGCGTAGTGCGGGAGCCGCTTGGGCAGGTCGAAGACCGAGGCGTGCTTGCGGTGCACGGCGCCGAAGCCGTCACCGACGTACACGTCGGCCAGGGCGGCGAGCCGGTCGGCGAAGGCGGCGCGCTCGGCGTCGTCCTTGCTGGTCTCGCCGGCGTTGAAGCGCAGGTTCTCCAGGACCGCGACCTTGCCGTCGGTGAGGCCGGAGACGGTCGAGGTGGCGGAGTCGCCGACGGTGTCGGCGGCGAACGCCACCTCGGCGCCGAGGAGTTCACCGAGGCGGGTGGCGGCGGGGGCGAGCGAGAAGGCGGGGTCGGGGGCGCCCTTGGGGCGGCCCAGGTGGGAGGCGACGACCACGCGGGCGCCGGCCTCGGCAAGGGCTTTGACGGTGGGCAGCACCGCGCGGATGCGGCCGTCGTCGGTGATGGTGGTGCCGTCCAGCGGCACATTGAGGTCGGCGCGGACGAAGACCCGCTTGCCCGCGACCCCTTCGGAGAGGAGTTCGTCGATCGTCTTCATGAGAGGGCTCCCTGGCTAGAGCTCGTGTTCGCTCGTGATCGCTCGTGATCGAAAGAGGGCGACTGCTCCGATACGTGCGTCAGGGCCCGGACGGCGCTGAGTGCGCCGGCCGAGCCCTGCAACTCATATCAGGCTGCCCGCGGGGGGATCAGAGCTGGTTGCCGACGAAGACCGTCAGGTCCACGAGGCGGTTGGAGTAACCCCACTCGTTGTCGTACCAGCCGATGACCTTCACGTTCTTCCCCTCCTGGACCATGGTCAGGGAGGAGTCGAAGGTGCAGGACGCCGGGGCGTTGACGATGTCGGAGGAGACGATCGGGTCCTCGGTGTACTCCAGGTAGCCCTTCAGCTCGCCCTCGGCGGCCTTCTGGAAGGCGGCGTTGACCTCTTCCTTGGTCACCTCGCGGGAGAGCTCGACCACCAGGTCCGTCACCGAGCCGGTCGGGACCGGGACGCGCATGGCCATGCCGTCCAGCTTGCCCTTGAGCTGCGGCAGCACCAGGGCGGTGGCCTTGGCGGCGCCGGTGGTGGTCGGGATGATGTTCTCCGCGGCGGCCCGGGCGCGGCGCAGGTCCTTGTGCGGGAAGTCCAGGATGCGCTGGTCGTTGGTGTAGGCATGCACCGTGGTCATCAGACCCTTGACGATGCCGAAGTTCTCGTCGAGGACCTTCGCCATCGGCGCCACACAGTTGGTGGTGCAGGAGGCGTTGGAGATGACGTGGTGGTTCGCCGGGTCGTACTGCTCGTGGTTGACGCCCATGACGAGGGTGATGTCCTCGTTCTTCGCCGGGGCGGAGATGATGACCTTCTTGGCGCCGCCGGCGATGTGCTTCTCGGCGTCTTCCTTCTTGGTGAAGATGCCGGTCGACTCGATGACGATGTCGACACCCAGCTCGCCCCAGGGGATGTCGGCGGGGTTGCGCTCGGAGAGCACCTTGATCGTCTTGCCGTCGACGGTGATCGTGTCGGCGGTGTGGGAGACCTCCTGCTTGAGGCGGCCCAGGATGGTGTCGTACTTCAGCAGGTGTGCGGTGGTCGCGGTGTCACCCAGGTCGTTGACAGCCACGATCTCGATGTCGGCGCCCTGTTCCAGCAGTGCGCGGAAGTAGTTGCGACCGATGCGGCCAAACCCGTTGATGCCTACGCGGATCGTCACGAACCGATCTCCTCGTTGGTACGCCGGCTCAGTGCCGGCGAGCTGTTTTGGGATGTCCCCGACCACCCCCGACCCTACCGCTCCGGGGGCCCGGCCGTGACATCGAGTTGCCCCATACCCGGCACGCCGATCCTTACCCGTCAGTAGGGTACGGATCGCCCAGGTCCGAGTGGTTCTTGTCACTGCCGGGTACCCGGATTGGCCGGATACAGGGGTTCCGGCTCGCGCCTTTCATCTGTCGCCGGGGGCGCTCATCTGTCCACGCTCACCGCGCCGGACACGGCGGGAGTCCACCGGTCCGGCGCGGTGCGGCTCATTGGTTCACCGGCCAGACAATTCACCGGTTCACCGGTTCACCGGGTTCACCCGGCTCACCGGTCGAGCGCGGCGAGCGCCTTGCGGATCAGGGCCGCCCGGTCGGCGGCCGAGGCGAGGTGCTCCAGGCCGAAGCCCAGGAGCACGGTGTCCCGGGTGGTGATGGCCGCGTGGGTCCGGAACAGCTCCCCGGTGCGCGTCCAGTCCTTCGGCACCGGCGGGCTGCCCGGGGGCGGGCCGGTGACCTCCCAGGGCCCGAAGGAGGTCTCGAAGCCCTCGGTCTCGCGCACCTCGCCGCCCACGACCAGGGAGGCCTCGTCGGCGAGGACGCCGTGGCCGCCGCTGCCCGGGTCGGTGACATAGCTGACCGACACCTCGACCGTCTTCCCGGCGTAGGCGCTCAGGTCGAAGTTCACCTGCTGCCAGCCGCCGGAGGAGCCGGTCAGGCTGTTCCAGGCGCCGGTGGTGCCTCTCGCGGTGCATTCGCCGTCCGCCACGGTCAGGTAGTGCTCCAGCCAGGGGTGCTCACCGACGTAGAAGCCGCCTCCGCACTCGGTCGGCACGGTGGTGCGGGTCGCGCCGCCCGCGTCCGGCAGCGTCGTCCAGTCACCGGCGCCCGCGGTGTGCGCCTCGACGATGACGTTGTCGTAGCCCGGCTCGGTGTCCCACAGCAGCTGGGTGCGCAGGGTGGGCCGGTCGGCCGCGCTGACACCGGTGAGGTCGACGGTTCTGGTGAGGCGTTTGTAGCCGTCGTCGGTGTGGACGGCGGCGGCCATCGTGGAGCCCGCGTACGGGCCGTACGGGTTGATCGTGCCCGGGTAGTCGCCCGCGCCCCTGCCGGCGAACTGCGGGTACCGGTCGGCGGGCAGCTCGTCGGAGGTGAGGCCGTAGGTGCCGGCCTTGTCCAGCGGGTTGCCCGGCGCGTCGCCGAGCGGGCCGCTGAAGCCGCCGAGCTTCCCGGACCCGGCGAACGAGGTGACGCCGGAGGTGGAACTGCGGGTGTAGGCGCCCAGGTAGTACTGGCTGAAGTCGTCGGACAGGGTGCCCTCGCCGAGGTCGACGGAGCCGCCGGCCTGCTCGCCCGCCTCGATCAGCCGTCCGCCCTCGTTGAGGAAGGCCCGCAGCTGGAGCTGGGTCGCCACGCCCGGCACGGCGGCGCCGGTGTAGTGGACCACGGTGCGGAAGTGGCTCAGCACGCCGAGCGCGTCGGGCGCGCCCCGCTCGGCGACGTCCCAGAGGGCCGCCCTCCTGCCGTTGGCGCGGAGCGCGTCGATGTAGCGCTGGGCGTGGGTGGCCTTCGCGCCTTCCTCGGCGACCACCAGGACGTCGGCGCGGGGGCGTTCGGCCACGGTGAAGGTGAAGCGCTCGCTGGCGACGTCCCGGCCGCCCCGGGTCTCGCCGGTGAACCACACCTGCACCCGGTCACCGGGGCGGATGCCCTTCACCATCGCGCGGTACTCGTCGAAGTGCAGGTCGTCCTCGCCGCCGTACCGCTCGCCGCCCCTCCAGGCCCTGAGGCCGGCGTCCCGGGTGCGGCCGCCGTCGATGCGGTACTTCAGCTCCTTGTCGCGCACGGCCCTGCGGACGACGACGGAGACCTCCTGCTCGCCGTCGCGCGTGTAGGAGGTGCCGAAGGCGGCCGGGGTGAAGTCGGCCGCCTTCAGGCCGACCGCGGAGTCCGGCCGGTCGGGGTGCGCGGCGCTCTCGGCCACCGAGAGGGCGAACGGGACGTTCTTGGCGAACTCCTGCTGGATCAGCTTCTCGTCGTCCGGGAAGGTGAAGATCGAACGGCAGTCGCCGGGCTTCCAGGCGTCGTCCGGGTCGTATTCGGAGGCCGTCTGACAGGTCGACATCTCCGGGGTGAACATCGCCATCCCGTTGACGTTCGCCGCGTGCCCGTCGGCCTCGCCGTTGGTGGTGTACAGCTCGGAGGAGAGCTGCGGGAGGTAGCCGGGGATCGCGGAGTTGCCCGGTGTCCCGGCGAGCGCCTTGTACATGACGTCGTCGGGGGTGGGGGTGGCGACCTGCCAGCCGACGCCGTAGAGGAGGAGTTCGGCGGCGGAGTGGTAGTTGATGCCGTAGGTGAAGCCGATGCGCTTCTGCAGCGCGTCGATCGCCTTGGTCTCGGGCTCGGAGCCGGGGCTCGCGCCGCGGTAGGTCTGGCTGGTGGGGTTGGGTGACGAACCCTCGTCGTCGTAGCCCCACTTGTAGGGGAAGTTGCGGTTGAGGTCGACGCCGTCCCCGGTGCCGATGGTGCCGTCGCCGTTGACGTCGCGGAGGTTCTTGCGCCACAGGCGGTTGGCGTCGTCGGCGAAGGTGTAGTCGTAGCCGTCGGGATTGGCCGACAGGACGAACCACAGCTCGGTGGTGTCGACGATCTTCTTGATGCGCTTGTCCGTCCGGTACTTGTCCAGGTAGTGGTGCATCAGCCGCCGGGTCATCTCCGGGGTGATCCACTCGCGCGCGTGCTGGTTGGACATGTAGAGGACGGCGGGCTTGGAGCCGTCCCGCGTGGTGCGGGCTCTCTTGGTGAGCTTCAGGGCGAGGATGTCCTGGCCCCTGACCGTCTTGCCGATGGAGACGACCTTGGTGAGGTCGCGGTGCCTCTGCGCGGTGCGGAGGATCTCCTCCTTCAGGCCGCCCTTGCCGCTGTACGGGCGGAACACGCCGTCGGCGGCGTCCTCGACGCGGTCGGCCGCGCGGGCCGAGAGCCGGTGCTCGGTGAGCCGGACACCTTGTTTCTCGAGCTTCTCGGCCTGTCCG
Organism: Streptomyces thermocarboxydovorans; assembly: GCF_039524635.1. Taxonomy (NCBI): domain Bacteria; kingdom Bacillati; phylum Actinomycetota; class Actinomycetes; order Kitasatosporales; family Streptomycetaceae; genus Streptomyces; species Streptomyces thermocarboxydovorans. The sequence continues at coordinate 103,559 of NZ_BAAAGU010000011.1, forward strand.
GTGGTGAGATGGACCTCGACGGTGGCGGTGCCCCGGTCGGGGACCTGCTCACCGAGTTCGTGGCCGTCCTGGCCCGCGGCCAGCAGCAGCGGTACCTGCTCGCTGGTGACGACGGCCCGGAAGACCCGGACCTCGTCCTGGTCGCCGGCCGGTGGGCCGGCGGGTCGTGCCTGGGCGGCCGGTGCGAAGCCGGCGCCGCCGATGAGGAGCGCGCCGGCAGCGAGGATCGATCCCGCTCTTCGTCTCATGAACCCCCCTAGGGTGGGTCCGCCACAGCAGCGAACGGTTGCCAGGCTCATGACACTTGAAGATCGAGTCAAGGGTGCCGGTCCGACACGCGACAGCCGGCGCCGTTCACCCGATCGGGCGACGGCACCGGCTGTTTGACGGAAGGTCAGCCGCAGGGGGCGAGCCGACGGACGTCAGCCGACGCGCTGAGCAAGCCGACGGACGTCAGCCGATGTGCTGAGCGAGCCGGCCGGCGTCAGCCGACGAGGTTCTCGGTCAGCTCCTCGGTGAGATTGGCCTCCGTGCCCGGGATGCCGAGGTCGGCGGCGCGCTTGTCGGCCATGGCGAGCAGCCGGCGGATGCGTCCGGCGACGGCGTCCTTGGTGAGCGGCGGGTCGGCGAGCGCGCCCAGCTCCTCCAGGGAGGCCTGCTTGTGCTCCATGCGCAGCCGGCCGGCCGCCGCGAGGTGCTCGGGGACGTCGTCGCCGAGGATCTCCAGCGCGCGCTGCACCCGGGCCCCGGCGGCGACGGCCGCGCGGGCGGAGCGCCGCAGGTTGGCGTCGTCGAAGTTGGCGAGGCGGTTGGCCGTGGCCCGCACCTCGCGGCGCATCCGGCGCTCCTCCCAGGCCAGCACCGACTCGTGCGCGCCGAGCCGCGTCAGCAGCGCGCCGATCGCATCACCGTCACGGACGACGACGCGGTCCACACCGCGCACCTCGCGCGCCTTGGCGGCGATCGACAGCCGGCGGGCGGCCCCGACCAGCGCGAGCGCCGCCTCCGGGCCGGGGCAGGTCACCTCCAGGGAGGAGGAGCGGCCCGGCTCGGTGAGCGAGCCGTGCGCCAGGAAGGCCCCGCGCCAGGCGGCCTCGGCGTCACAGGTGGCCCCCGAGACCACCTGCGGGGGCAGCCCCCGGATCGGGCGGCCCCGGCCGTCGACCAGGCCGGTCTGGCGGGCCAGCTGGTCGCCGCCCGCCACCACGCGGACCACGTAGCGCGAGCCGCGGCGCAGCCCGCCGGGGGCCATCACGATCAGCTCGGAGCTGTGGCCGAAGATCTCCAGGATGTCCCGCTTGAGGCGGCGGGCCGCCATGGCGGTGTCCAGCTCCGCCTCGATCACGATGCGCCCGCTCACCAGGTGGAGGCCGCCGGCGAACCGCAGAATGGCGGAGACCTCCGCCTTCCTGCAGCAGGTCCGGGTGACGGGAAGCCGGGAGATCTCGTCCTTCACCGCTGCCGTCATCGCCATGGGCCGATCCTTCCATGCATCCGAAAAATACGGTCGTACGCGGCGGCCAGCAGCTCCGGGTCGTGCCGGGGGCTTCCGTCGGGCCGGGCCACCGGCGCCAGCTCGACCGCGGCGCCGAACCGCTTGGCGGCATCGGTGAGCGAGTCGCGGTCGGGCACAGCGGCCTCGTCGGCCAGCACCACGTCCAGGGCGAGTTTAGGGGCGTGTCGTCCCAAAACCTCCAAATGACGCTGCGGGGAGAAGCCCTCGGTTTCTCCGGGCTGCGGAGCGAGGTTCAGGGAAAGTACCCGCCGGGCCTTGGTCTCGATCAGGGCGTCCCGCAGCCCGGGCACCAGAAGGTGCGGGATGACCGAGGAGAACCACGAACCCGGTCCGAGGACCACCCAGTCGGCGTCGAGGACCGCCTCGACGGCCTCGGGCACGGCCGGCGGGTCGTTCGGCACCAGGTGCACGGACTGCACCTCGCCGGGGGTGAGGGCGACCGTGGCCTGCCCGCGCACCGTCTCCACCTCGTCCGGGCGCTCCGGGTCGTGCCCCTTGACCAGGGCCTGCAGCTCCAGCGGGACCGCGGACATGGGCAGCACCCGCCCGTGCGCGCCGAGCAGCCGGCCCACCAGGTCCAGGGCCTTGACGTGGTCGCCGAGCTGCTCCCACAGGGCGACGATCAGCAGATTGCCCACCGCGTGGTCGTGCAGGTCGCCCTGGGACTGGAAGCGGTGCTGGATGACCTGGGCCCAGGTCTGGCCCCACTCGTCGTCGCCGCACAGCGCGGCCAGCGCCTTGCGCAGGTCGCCGGGCGGCAGCACCCCCAGCTCGTCGCGCAGGCGGCCGCTGGAGCCGCCGTCGTCGGCGACGGTGACCACGGCGGTGAGGTCGCCGGTGATCCGGCGCAGCGCGGCGAGCGAGGCGGACAGGCCCATTCCGCCGCCGAGGGCGACCACCTTGGGCTGGGTGCCGCGGCGGCGCGGGCGGGCACCGCGGGTCTCGACCGGACGGCCCGCGCGCCCCTCGGGGACCGCCCTGCGCAGCCGGCTCAGCCGGGGAGTACGTCGTGTCATTCGCGTCCCATGTCCCGGTGGACGACCACCGTCTCCACGCCCTCGGCGGCGAGCCGCGCGGCGAGTTTCTCCGACATTGCGACCGAACGGTGCTTGCCGCCGGTGCACCCGACCGCGATGGTCACATAGCGCTTGCCCTCACGGCGGTAGCCGGCGGCGACCAGCCGCAGCAGCTCCGCGTAGCGGTCGAGGAACTCCTTGGCGCCGGGCTGGTTGAAGACGTACGACGCCACCTCCTCGTTGAGGCCGGTGTAGGGGCGCAGCTCCGGGACCCAGTGCGGGTTGGGCAGGAAGCGCATGTCCACGACCAGGTCGGCGTCGACCGGCAGGCCGTACTTGAAGCCGAAGGACATCACGGTGGCCCGCAGCTCGGGCTCCTCCTCGCCGGCGAACTGGGCGTCCATCTTGGCGCGCAGCTCGTGCACATTGAGGCTGGAGGTGTCGATCACCAGATCGGCGTCGCCGCGCAGCTCGCGCAGCAGCTCCCGCTCGGCGGCGATGCCGTCGACGATGCGGCCGTCGCCCTGCAGGGGGTGCGGGCGGCGCACCGACTCGAAGCGGCGCACCAGGGCGTCGTCGGAGGACTCCAGGAAGACGATCCGCCGGGTGACACCGCGGGCGTCGAGGTCGGCGAGGGACTCGCGGAGGTTGTCGAAGAAGCGCCGGCCTCGGACGTCGACGACCACGGCGATCCGGGCCACATTGCCCTGGGAGCGGGCGCCGAGCTCGACCATGGTGGGGATCAGCGCGGGCGGCAGGTTGTCGACGACGAACCAGCCGAGGTCCTCCAGACACTTCGCGGCCGTCGAGCGGCCGGCCCCGGACATGCCGGAGATGATCACCAGCTCGGGGATGGCCGCCTCAGCGGCCGGCCCGGCCTTGTCGTTGCCCGTCTTCACCTGTGCTCCGTCGTCGTGGCCTGCGTCCCGGCGGGTGACGCCGGGGCCGGGTGGCTGCTGGGCCCGGTCCGCTCCGGACCCTGTCTCGTGCTCGCTCATCTCTCCTGCCCCCGTCGTTCGTCCGGGGCTCCCGCAGACACGGGTTCCCCGGGAGAACCCGCGGCCTGTCCGGGTTCTTCCATGTCATCGTCATCCATGATCTCGCCCGTGGCCGTGTTCACGGCGGGCGCGGAGGGTGCCGCCCCGGCGAGGGCCGCGACGATCGTCTCGGCGGTCTTGCGGCCTATGCCCGGAACCTCACAGATCTGATCGATTGTCGCCGACCGCAGCCGCTTCACCGAACCGAAGTGCTTGATCAGCGCCTGCTTGCGGGCCTCGCCGAGGCCGGGCACGTCGTCCAGCGGGCCGGCCCGGAGGCGCTTGGCGCGCTTGCTGCGCTGATAGGTGATGGCGAAGCGGTGGGCCTCGTCCCGCACCCGCTGGAGCAGATACAGGCCCTCGCTGGTGCGCGGAAGCACCACCGGGTCGTCCTCGCCCGGCAGCCACACCTCCTCCAGGCGCTTGGCGAGGCCGCACACGGCTATGTCGTCGATGCCGAGCTCGTCCAGGGCCCGCTGGGCGGCCGCGACCTGCGGGGCGCCGCCGTCGACCACCACGAGCTGGGGCGGGTAGGCGAACCGCTTGGGGCGGCCGTCGTCCTCGGTGAGCGTGCTCACCGGCGGCTCCGGGAGGCCGTCCTGGGGCGCGCCGTCCCCGCCGTTCCCCCCTTCGGTCCACTCCCCCGTGCGCTCCTTCTCGGCGAGGTAGCGCCGGAAGCGGCGGGTGATCACCTCGTGCATGGACCGGACGTCGTCCTGCCCGGCGAAGCCCTTGATCTGGAAGCGGCGGTACTCGCTCTTGCGGGCCAGCCCGTCCTCGAAGACCACCATGGACGCCACCACGTCGTCGCCCTGGAGGTGCGAGACGTCGTAGCACTCGATGCGCAGCGGGGCGCTGTCCAGGCCGAGCGCCTCGGCGATCTCCTCCAGCGCGCGGGAGCGGGTGGTCAGGTCGGAGGCGCGCTTGGTCTTGTGCAGCGCCAGCGCCTGCTGGGCGTTGCGCTGCACCGTCTCCATCAGCGCCTTCTTGTCGCCGCGCTGCGGCACGCGCAGGGACACGTTCGCGCCGCGCCGGCCGGTGAGCCACTCCTGGACGGGCTCCACCGGGTCGGGCAGGGCGGGGACCAGGACCTCCCGGGGGACGGCGTCGCCGGTCTCCTCGCCGTAGAGCTGCTGCAGGGCGTGCTCGACCAGGGCGCCGGTGGTGATCTCCTCCACCTTGTCGGTGACCCAGCCGCGCTGGCCGCGCACCCGTCCGCCGCGCACATGGAAGATCTGGACGGCCGCCTCCAGCTCGTCCTCGGCGACCGCGATCAGGTCGGCGTCGGTCGCGTCGGCGAGCACGACCGCGTTCTTCTCCATGGCCTTCTTCAGCGCCCCGATGTCGTCGCGCAGCCGGGCCGCCCGTTCGTACTCCATCGCCTCGGCCGCCTCGGCCATCTGCCGCTCCAGCCGCCGGATGTAGGTGCCCGTGCGGCCGGCCATGAAGTCGCAGAACTCCTCGGCCAGTTCACGGTGCTCCTCGGCGGAGATCCGGCCGACGCAGGGCGCCGAGCACTTGCCGATGTAGCCGAGCAGACAGGGACGGCCGGTGCGGGCGGCGTTCTTGAACACCCCGGCGGAGCAGGTGCGCACCGGGAACACCCGCAGCAGCAGGTCCACGGTGTCGCGGATCGCCCACGCGTGCGCGTAGGGGCCGAAGTACCGCACGCCCTTCTTCTTGTGACCGCGCATCACCTGCACGCGCGGGAACTCCTCGTTCATCGTCACCGCGAGGTACGGATAGCTCTTGTCGTCGCGGTACTTGACGTTGAAGCGGGGGTCGTACGCCTTGATCCAGGAGTACTCCAGCTGGAGCGCCTCGACCTCCGTGGAGACCACCGTCCACTCCACGGACGCGGCCGTCGTCACCATCGTGCGGGTGCGCGGGTGCAGCCCGGCGAGGTCCTGGAAGTAGTTCGCCAGGCGCTGCCGCAGGCTCTTCGCCTTTCCGACGTAGATCACCCGGCCGTGCTCGTCACGGAACCGGTAGACCCCCGGCGAGTCGGGGATCTCACCCGGCTTGGGGCGGTAGCTGGAGGGGTCGGCCATGCATCACACCCTACTGGCGGGGGCCGACACTCAGGCGGGCCTGTGGACAGCCGACCCCAAGGTGCCGCGGCGTGCCGGGCGGGGCTGTGGACGACCGCCTTGCGGGGCGCCCTCACAGGCACCCTCACCGGGCGCCCTCACGGCGATGACGTGCCCGAAGCCTCTTCGGAAGGTTATGAGCGGCGGTGAGCGGGAAGGTGGGGGGTCCGTCCGTCGGTGAGCGCCGGACGGAGACGAGGCGGAGGGCGATCGGATGCGACGCACGCGGATCGAGAAGCCACGACGGCAGGCCGGAGCGCGCCGGTACCAGGACGAGACGCCCGCCCGCGGCTCGGCGCAGCAGACCTGTGGACTGCGGGCTTCGCTCGATCCGCGCGACCCCGACGTCGTGCGCGCCAAGCGTCTCCTCGCGCGGGAGAGCGAGCCGGAGAACGGGCAGGGCGGCCGGCCGTAGCCCGGCAGGGCAGAAGTCCACGGCGGCCGGTGCTCACGGCAGCCCGCGCAGGTGTTGTCGCGGCCAGGTCAACACGCTTCAATGCGGGGGAGCTCGGGGACCTGAACGGCCGCGTACGGATGTGAAGACTCCGGCGCGTGCCCACGGGACGGCCCGGGGTGCCCCGCGCGCACGGTCTGACCAGCCGTTGTGGACTTCACAGAAAGGCCCCTGCATGCCGCACGCCACATCGCACGCGGACATCGCCTCCGTGGAACTGGACTCCGCCCTGCGCGGCGGCCCCTTCCATGTCGCCCTGCGGGCCGCGATCGCCGCACGCGGGCTGCCGTTGCAGCGCGTACAGCACCATCTCTCGCGCCACGGCGTGAAGGTGGGCGTCACCAGCCTGAGCTACTGGCAGCAGGGGGCCCGGCGCCCGCAGCGCCCGGAGTCGCTGCGCGCGGTGCGGGCGCTGGAGGAGATACTGCAGCTGCCCGAGGAGTCCCTGATCCGGCTGCTGGACGACTCCGGCGGCACCCCGGCGGGCCGGCGCCCGGCGGGCCGCTCGTACCGGTACCTCGTCGAGGCCGCCGGCGCGGCCGAGGAGCTGCTGGCGGACCTGGGCGTCCCGCGGGACAGCGGCCTGCACACCCTGAACCACTACGAGCGCGTCCGGATCGGGGCGCGCCGCGAGCTGGCCGAGCGCGAGTCGCACCACATCGTGCGTGCGCACCGCGACGGCGTGGACCGCTTCGTGGCCGTCCACCACGGCGACCCGGGCTGCGCACCGGAGCGGATGACCGTGCGCGCCCTGGAGAACTGCCTGGTCGGCCGGGTGCGGCGGCACCCGGAGAGCGGTGTGCTCGCCGCCGAGCTGCTCTTCGGGCTCCGCCTGCGGGCCGGGGACACCTTCCTCTTCCGCTACGCCGTCGAGGACGGCACGGCCGGTGTCTCGCACGAGTACGTGCACCGGCCCGACGCGCACGGCGGCCAGTACGCCCTGCAGGTGTGCTTCGACGCCGGGGCGCTTCCGGTGCGCTGCCACCGGTTCACCCAGCACTCGGCGGCCGCCCCGCGCGCGGGCCGGCAGGAGCTCGCGCTGAACGGCCGGCACCACTCGGTGCACCTGGTCGAGCCGCGCGTGCGGTCGGGGTACGTGGGGATCGCCTGGGACTGGGAGTGACCGTCCCGGCACCGGACGGGCCGGAGGCGCTGACGGGCCGGCGTCGGGTGGCGGGCGACGGGTCCACGTCGGGTGGCGGGCGACGGGTCGGCGTCGGGGGGGCGGGCACGGAACGGGCGCCGGCGGGCGGCATACGGGCAGGGCCACGGGCCCGGCTTCGGCTTCCGGCACCGGCCTCGGCTTCCGGCCCCGGCCTCCCGGGTCGCCCCCGGCCCCGGCCTCCTGGGGTCGAGTCCGCTCAGGCTTCCGGCTTGGCGACGATCGTGCCGTTCTCGACCTCCACGGCGAGCCTGGTCAGCGGGGCCACGGCCGGTTCGCGCAGCACCTTGCCGCTGGTGGCGTCGAACTCGCTGCCGTGACAGGGGCAGATCAGCCTGGTGCCCTCGAGCTTGTTGATGGGGCACCGCGCGTGGGTGCAGATGGTGCTGTACGCCGCGAGTGTGCCGTCCTCGCCCCGGCTGACCACCACGTTGTGGTCCCGGTACAGCTTCGCGCCGCCCCGGGCGACCTCCTTCTCGGCGCCCAGCTCGACCGGTCCGGTCGGCACTGCGGGCTTGCTCTCGCCGCCGGCGCAGGCGGTGAGGCCGAGTCCGGCCATGGGGGTGAGGGCGACGCCTCGCAGGACGGTTCGGCGGCTCGCGGTGGGTCGGCCGGGCATGGATTCTCCAGGGTCGGGGGTCGGACATCGGGACGATACCGGGCGCTGATCAGGGGGTGTGCGGGCAGGTGGCACCACGGGCGGGCCTGCCTATCCTTGAGCACCCTCTCGTACGTCCGGGAAAGGAACTCCTCGTGATCGTCGTAGCCGGTGAGGCCCTGATCGATCTGGTCCCGCAGGGGACGGGAGCGCTCGCGTCGCTCACCCCGGCGCTCGGCGGCGGGCCCTTCAACACCGCGGTGGCCCTGGGCCGCCTGGGCACCCGGACCGCCTTCTGCTCCCGGATCTCCCGCGACGCCTTCGGCGAGGCCCTGCTGGACCGGCTGCGTACCACCGGGGTGGACGTCTCGGCGGTGCAGCGCGGCGACGAGCCGACGACGCTGGCCGTCGCCACGGTCGGCGCGGACGGCTCGGCCGCGTACTCCTTCTATGTGGAGGGCACCGCGGACCGGCTGTTCACGGTGCCCGACGCGCTGCCGCCCGGCACGCGGGCGGTGTCGTTCGGGACCTGCTCGCTGGTGCTGGAGCCGGGGGCGTCCGCGTACGAGCAGCTGATGCGCGAGGCGTCGGCGCAGGGGGTGTTCACGACGCTGGACCCCAACATCCGGCCGGGGCTGATCGCCGACGCGGACGCCTACCGGGCGCGGTTCCGCGGCTGGCTGCCGTCGGTGTCGCTGGTGAAGCTGTCCGCGGAGGACGCCGTGTGGCTGGGCGGGGATCCGCGGGAGTGGCTGGCGGCCGGTCCGTCGGCGGTGGTGATCACGCGCGGCGGCGAGGGGCTGACCGCGTACACCCGCGACGGGGGCGAGTACTCCGTGCCCGGTGAGCGGGTCACGGTGGTGGACACCATCGGCGCGGGCGACACCGTGAACGCGGCGCTGCTGCACGGACTGGCGGTGCGGGACGCTCTCAGCGCGGAGAAGCTGGCCGCTCTCGGGGAGGAGGGCTGGCGGGAGCTGCTCGGCTTCGCGGCCCGCGCGGCGGCGATCACCTGCTCGCGCGCGGGGGCGGAACCGCCGTACGCGCACGAGATGGGCGACGCCTGAGGCGCCACTCCCCCTCCCCCAGCGAGCGGCCGACCATGCGCCGCGCCCCACGGATCCGGGATCCATGGGGCGCGGTCGGTGATCGGTGCCGGGCCGGTCAGCCCTTGGTCGCGCGCGTGCTCTTCTTCGCGGCGGTCTTGGTCGCCTTGGCGGTCTTCGTCGCCTTGGTCGTCCTGCTCGCCTTCGCCGTGCTGTCGACCTTCTTGGTGGCGGTCTTCCGCGTCGTGGCCTTCGCGGCGACCGTCTTCTTCGCCGCGGCCTTGCGCGGGGCGCTCACCTGGGTGGCGTCGCTGATCCGGTCCGCGCCGAGGATCTCCCGCAGGAACTTGCCGGTGTGGCTGGCCGGGACCGCGGCGACCTGCTCGGGCGTGCCCTCGGCGACCACGAGACCGCCGCCGGCGCCGCCCTCGGGGCCCATGTCGACGATCCAGTCGGCGGTCTTGATCACGTCGAGGTTGTGCTCGATGACGATGACCGTGTTGCCCTTGTCGACCAGGCCGGACAGCACCTTCAGCAGCTTGCTGATGTCCTCGAAGTGCAGTCCGGTGGTCGGCTCGTCCAGCACGTAGACCGTGCGGCCGGTGGAGCGCTTCTGCAGCTCGCTGGCGAGCTTCACGCGCTGGGCCTCACCGCCGGACAGGGTGGTGGCGGACTGGCCGAGCCGGACATAGCCCAGGCCGACGTCGTTGAGCGTCTTGAGGTGACGCGAGATCGCCGGGACCGCCTCGAAGAAGTGCATGGCCTCTTCGATCGGCATGTTGAGCACGTCCGCGATGGACTTGCCCTTGTAGTGGACCTCCAGGGTCTCCCGGTTGTAGCGGGCGCCGTGGCAGACCTCGCACGGGACGTAGACGTCCGGGAGGAAGTTCATCTCGATCTTGATGGTGCCGTCGCCCGCGCAGTTCTCGCAGCGGCCGCCCTTGACGTTGAAGGAGAAGCGTCCGGGCTGGTAGCCGCGGACCTTCGCCTCGGTGGTCTCGGCGAACAGCTTGCGGATGTGGTCGAAGACGCCGGTGTAGGTGGCCGGGTTGGAGCGCGGGGTGCGGCCGATGGGCGACTGGTCGACGTGGACGACCTTGTCGACGAGGTCGTCGCCCTCCACCCGGGTGTGCCGGCCGGGGACGGAGCGGGCGCCGTTCAGCTCGCGGGCCAGGTGCGTGTAGAGGATGTCGTTGACCAACGTGGACTTGCCGGAGCCGGAGACACCGGTGACGGCGGTGAACACGCCCAGCGGGAACGAGACGTCGATGTCCTTGAGGTTGTTCTCGCGGGCGCCGTGCACCGTGAGCCGGCGCGTCGGGTCGACGGGGCGCCGGATCTCGGGCAGCGGGATGGACTTCTTGCCGGACAGGTACTGCCCGGTCTGCGACTCGGCGTTGGCCAGCAGCTCCTTGAGGGAGCCGCTGTGCACCACCTTGCCGCCGTGCTCACCGGCGCCCGGGCCGATGTCGACGATCCAGTCGGCGGTCTTGATGGTGTCCTCGTCGTGCTCCACGACGATCAGGGTGTTGCCCATGTCGCGGAGCCGGACGAGGGTCTCGATCAGCCGGTGGTTGTCCCGCTGGTGCAGGCCGATGGACGGCTCGTCGAGGACGTAGAGCACGCCGACGAGTCCGGAGCCGATCTGGGTGGCCAGGCGGATGCGCTGGGCCTCACCGCCGGAGAGGGTGCCCGCGGCGCGGTTGAGCGAGAGGTAGTCCAGGCCGACGTCGACCAGGAAGCGCAGCCGCTCGTTGACCTCCTTCAGCACCCGCTCGGCGATCTTCTTGTCGCGGGCGGAGAGCTTGAGCTCGCCCAGGAACTCCGCGCAGTCGCTGATGGACATGGCGGAGACCTCGGCGATCGACTTGCCCATGATCGTGACGGCGAGGACGACCGGCTTCAGGCGCGTGCCCTCACAGGCGGGGCAGGGCACCTCGCGCATATAGCCCTCGAAGCGCTCCCGGCTGGCGTCGCTCTCGGCCTCGCTGTGCCGGCGCTTGACGAAGGGGACGGCGCCCTCGAAGGCGGTGGTGTAGCGGCGTTCGCGGCCGTAGCGGTTACGGTAGCGGACCTCGATCTGGGTCTTGTGGCCGTACAGCAGGGCCTTCTTGGCGCGCTGCGGCAGCCCCGCGAACGGGATGTCGGTGCGGAAGCCGAGCGCGTCGGCGAGGGCGCCGATGAGGCGGCCGAAGTAGTCCTTGGTGTGGCCGTGCGACCAGGGGTGGATGGCGCCCTCGTCGAGGGTCTTCTCCTGGTCCGGGACGATCAGCTCCGGGTCGACCTCCATGCGCGTGCCGATGCCGGTGCACTCGGGGCAGGCGCCGAAGGGCGAGTTGAAGGAGAAGGAGCGCGGCTCCAGCTCCTCGAAGGACAGGTCGTCGTACGGGCAGTACAGGTGCTCGGAGTACATCCGCTCGCGCTCGGGGTCGTCCTCGGGGAGGTCGACGAAGTCGAGCACGACCATGCCGCCGGACAGGCCGAGGGCGGTCTCCACGGAGTCGGTGAGGCGGCGCTTGGCGGAGTCCTTCACGGTGAGGCGGTCGACGACCACCTCGATGGTGTGCTTCTCCTGCTTCTTCAGCGTGGGCGGGTTGGCGAGCTGGACGGTCTCGCCGTCCACCCGGGCGCGGGAGTAGCCCTTGGACTGGAGGTCGGCGAACAGGTCGACGAACTCGCCCTTGCGCTCGCGCACCAGCGGCGACAGCACCTGGAAGCGGCTCCCCTCCGGCAGCTCCAGGACCTTGTCGACGATGGCCTGCGGCGACTGCCGCGAGATGGGCCGGCCGCACTCGGGGCAGTGCGGCTTGCCGATGCGCGCGAAGAGCAGGCGCAGATAGTCGTAGACCTCGGTGATGGTGCCCACCGTGGAGCGCGGGTTGCGCGAGGTCGACTTCTGGTCGATGGAGACCGCCGGGGACAGGCCCTCGATGAAGTCGACGTCCGGCTTGTCCATCTGCCCGAGGAACTGCCGGGCGTAGGAGGAGAGCGACTCCACGTAGCGCCGCTGCCCCTCGGCGAAGATCGTGTCGAAGGCCAGCGAGGACTTGCCCGACCCCGACAGGCCCGTGAAGACGATGAGCGAGTCGCGCGGGAGGTCGAGCGAGACATTCTTCAGGTTGTGCTCGCGCGCGCCACGGACGATGAGACGGTCGGCCACGCCGGTCCGCACCTTTCTTGAGAGAAGCGACAGGGGCGGGGCCCCCGTGCTTTCTCAGACTAGGGGGAGCCACTGACAACGCCGGTCGGATTCACGGGTTGACAACAAACCCCGGCCATCCAGCATGCCCGACGCCAACCACGACCATATAGCACGTGCATTCGATTTACGGCACGGCTTCACCGCCTTCACCCGAAGGTGTGGCGCGACTAGGGTCAGCAGCATGATTGATCACGCTCATGACCTGGAGCTTGTACAAACCGCGACCGACCGGCTGCTCAACGCCGTCGGCGCCCTGGACGACGCGGCTGTGACCCAGTCGTCACGGCTTCCCGGCTGGACCCGCGGCCACGTCCTGGCCCACCTCGCCCGCAACGCCGACGCCCTGGTGAACGTCCTCGAGGGGCGGCCCATGTACGTCTCCGGGGAGGCGCGCGACGCCGATATCGAGGACGGCGCCCCGCGGCCGCTCGACGAGCAGCTCGCCGATCTGCGCCAGAGCGCGGAGCGCTTCCGGCAGGCGACCGCCGTTCCGCAGGACTGGTCGCGGACCGTCGAGCTGCGCAACGGGGTCACGGACCAGGCGGCCCGGGTGCCGTTCCGGCGCTGGGTCGAGGTGGAGCTGCACCACGTGGACCTCGGTATCGGCTACGAGCTCGAGGACCTGCCGGCCGAGTTCGTGGAGCGGGAGATCGACTTCCTGACCCGGCGGTTCGCCGGGCACCGGGACGTGCCGGGGACGACCGTCGCCGCCGAGGACGGCCGGTCCTGGACCACCGGCGGCGGCGCGCAGGGCGGCCCGGTGCTGGTGGAGGGTCCGGCCGCCGATCTGCTCGGCTGGCTCGCCGGCCGGCGGGACGGGTCCGCGCTGCGGGTGAAGGGCGGCGCACTGCCCGCGCTGCCGCCGCTCTAGCCGGGCACCGCCCAACACCGCCCGGCGCCGCGATGTTGGCGGCAACCGCACGGCGGCGCGGTTGCCGCTATAGGCTGACGGCCATGACGTACAGCGGTCGGGTGACCGTCGGCGGCCCCGCCGACGTGCACGAACTCAAGGACCTGATGATCACCAAGATCGCGGTCGGCCCGATGGACAACAACGCCTATGTGCTGCGTTGCCGGGCCACCGACGAGCAGTTGCTGATCGACGCGGCCAACGACGCGGACACCCTGCTGGGCACGATCGGTGACGACGGCCTCGCCTCCGTCGTCACCACCCACCGGCACCCCGACCACTGGCAGGCGCTCGCCGCGGTGGTGGAGGCCACCGGCGCCCGCACCTACGCGGGCCGCGAGGACGCCGAGGGCATCCCGGTGCCGACCGACGTGCTGGTGGACGACGGCGACGTGATCCGGGTGGGCCAGGTCGAGCTCACCGCCCGCCACCTGGTGGGGCACACGCCGGGGTCGATCGTCCTGATCTACGACGACCCGCACGGCCACCCCCATGTGTTCACCGGGGACTGCCTCTTCCCGGGCGGTGTGGGCAACACCCACAACGACCCGAAGGCGTTCGCCAGCCTGATGCACGACGTCGAGACCAAGATCTTCGACGTGCTGCCCGACGAGACCTGGGTCTACCCGGGGCACGGCAACGACACCACGCTGGGCGCGGAACGCCCGCACCTGCCGGAGTGGCGCGCCCGCGGCTGGTGATCCGCCGGCGGCGGGGCTTCGCGGGGGCCTACGCCTCCGCCTGCCCCGCGCCGGCCAGCTTCGCGATCCGCTCCACCGCGAACACGTAGCCCTGGACGCCGCACCCCGCGATCACGCCGTCGGCGCGCAGCGAGACGTACGAGTGGTGCCGGAACTCCTCGCGCCGGTGGATGTTGGAGATGTGCACCTCGATCACGGGCAGCCCGTCGCAGGCGTTGAGCGCGTCCAGGACGGCGACCGAGGTGTGCGAGTAGGCACCGGGGTTGATCACCACACCGCAGTGGTTCAGCCGCGCCTCCTGGATCCAGTCGACCAGCTGCCCCTCGTGGTTGGACTGCCGGAAGTCCACCGTGCCGCCGTGGGCCGCCGCGGCCTTGACGCACATCGCCTCGACGTCGGCGAGCGTGTCGGAGCCGTAGATCTCCGGCTGCCGCTGCCCGAGGAGATTCAGGTTGGGTCCGTTGAGAATCATGATCGGGGCGCTGGCCAGGCTGCGGGGCACGGTGAGGCTCCTCCGGTCCGTACGGGGGCGGAATGCGGCGGCGGCAGCCACCGCTGCACACGGTTTATCACGATGCGGTACCGGCCCACCGGGCACCGTTCGCCCCTCGGGCAGGGCGGTGCGCTGCTACGGATTGATCGCCAGTTCCAGGTAGGCCGCGAGCAGGACCAGGTGGACTCCGCCCTGGAGCGGGGTGGCGCGGCCGGGGACGACGGTGAGGGCGGCCACCACCACGGTCAGGGCGAGCAGCACCATATGGGTGCTGCCGAGACCGAGGACGAGGGGGCCGGAGAGCCAGAGCGAGGCGAGGGCGACCGCGGGGATGGTCAGGCCGATGCTGGCCATCGCCGAGCCGAGCGCCAGATTGAGGCTGGTCTGCACGCGGTCGCGGCCTGCGGCGCGCACCGCGGCGATCGTCTCGGGGAGCAGCACCATCAGCGCGATGATCACACCGACGATGGCGTGCGGCAGCCCGGCGGCCTCCACGCCCGACTCGATGGTGGGCGAGACCCCCTTGGCGAGGCCGACCACGCCGACCAGGGCGAGGGTCAGCAGTCCCAGGCTCATCAGGGCCGTGCGGGTGGAGGGGGGATCGGCGTGCACCTCGGCGGTGATGACGTCGCCCTGCCTGGTGATCGGCAGGAAGTAGTCGCGGTGCCGCACGGTCTGGGTCGCCACGAACAGGCCGTAGAGGATCAGTGAGGAGACCGCGGCGAAGGTGAGCTGGACCGAGGTGAACTCCGGGCCGGGCTTGGTCGTCGTGAAGGTGGGCAGCACCAGGCTGAGCGTGGCCAGGGTGGCGACGGTGGAGAGCGCGGCGCCGGTGCCCTCGGAGTTGAAGATGGCGGTGCCGTGCCGCAGGGAGGCGACCAGCAGACTCAGCCCGACCACGCCGTTGCAGGTGATCATCACCGCGGCGAAGACGGTGTCCCGGGCGAGGGTCGCGCTCTTGTCTCCGCCGTCGGCCATCAGCGTGACGATCAGCGCCACCTCGATGACCGTGACAGCGACGGCGAGGACCAGTGAGCCGAAGGGTTCGCCGACCCGGAGGGCCACCACTTCGGCGTGGTGCACGGCCGCCAGCACGGCCGAGGCGAGGATCAGCGTCGCCAGTGCCACGACCACGCCGGGCAGATCGCGGCCCCAGGTGAAGACCAGCAGGACCACGGCGAGCACCGGCGCCAGGATCGTCCACTGGGCCAGGAGTGGCCTGAGCCGCTCGATCATGAGGCGATCGTCCCAGAGGTCCACGAGCCCCGCACCCGTTCGTACGGGGTCCGTGCGGTCTGCGTACGCGGGGAGCGGTCAGACATCGAGGCTCTTCTTCTCGGGGCTCTCGGCACCGCCCCCCGCCGCCTCGGCCGCCGCCTGCTTCCGCGAGGCGCGCAGGCTGGTGAGGGTGGTGACGATCAGGACGGCGCAGATCACGCCGAGCGAGACGGGGATGCTGATCTCGGGGACGTGGACCCCTGACTCGTGCAGCGCGTGCAGCACCAGCTTCACTCCGATGAAGCCGAGGATGATCGAGAGCCCGTAGGAGAGGTGGACCAGCTTCTTCAGCAGGCCGCCGATGAGGAAGTACAGCTGCCTGAGCCCCATCAGGGCGAACGCGTTGGCCGTGAACACGATGTACGGGTCCTGGGTGAGGCCGAAGATCGCGGGGATGGAGTCCAGCGCGAACAGCATGTCCGTGGTGCCGATGGCGAGCATCACGACCAGCATCGGGGTCATGACCCGCTTGCCGTTCTCCCGGATCCACAGCTTGGTGCCGTGGTAGCGGTCGGCCACGCCGAAGCGGCGCTCGGCGGCCTTGAGCAGCTTGCTCTCCTCGTACTCCTCGTCCTGCTCCTCGGCCCGCGCCTCCTGGACGAGCTTCCAGGCGGTCCAGATGAGGAAGGCGCCGAAGATGTAGAAGACCCAGGCGAAGCTGGCGATGATCGCGGCGCCCGCGGCGATGAAAACGGCGCGCAGCACCAGGGCTATGAGCACACCGACGAGCAGCACCCGCTGCTGGTACTGCGACGGCACCGCGAACTTCGCCATGATCAGGACGAAGACGAAGAGGTTGTCGACGCTCAGCGATTTCTCGGTGATGAAGCCGGCGAAGAACTCGCCGGCGGGTGCGCCTCCGGCGAAGACCAGCAGGCCGATCCCGAAGAGGGCGGCCAGGGCGATCCAGACGACGGTCCAGATCCCCGCTTCCTTGGTGGATACGTCATGCGGCTTGCGGCCGATGAAGAAGTCGACGGCGATCAGCAGGCAGAGGCCCGCGATCGTCAGGACCCACAGGGTCAGGGAAACATCCACTGCGCCTCCGGCAGATTTGTCACTGGGCAAGAGTCAGCGTCTTCGCTGCCGGAGGTCTCTTCCGCCCGGGTTCGGGCGCGATGACAGCGCGGTGGTGAACCTCGGGCCGACGCCCCGGGATCTGGTCCGATCCGTATTGACGGGGTCGCCGCACAGACGGGGAGTACTCCCCTCCGTGCCAAGAACCATACACGCTTCACCAAGGATTGGTAAAGGGCTGAGTAAAAGAAGGTACAAGTGCGCAGGTCAACGCGGCTTTACGGATCCTTGATCAAGGTGGCCGGTGGAGCCGGGACGCTGCCCGGGGCCCGTCAGCGGTTCCAGGCGCGGCGGGCCTCGGCGACCTTGGTGAGCACCTGGTGGAGCACCTGGCTGCCCGCCGGCACGAGCGTGGGCTCGTACGTCCAGGCGTGCCCGACCCAGGGGTCGGCCAGGTGGTTGTCGGCGACCGGCGTGAGCCGCAGCAGCGACCGCCACAGCGGGTCGAGCAGCGGGCCGAAGCCGGCGGACTCCTGGCGGTCCGCGACCATCATCAGATGCACCCCGACCGCGGGGCCCTCGTCGGCGAGGTAGCGCAGCTGGTTGACGGCCCGGTCGTCGAAGCCGTGCGGGAAGTCGTTGACGATCAGCAGCTGCTGGGACATGTCGAAGCCGGGCGGCAGGGCGTCGGGTGCCCCGCCGCGCAGCGCCATCTGCACCAGGTCGACCCGCTGGGTGAGCCGGCCGAGCGTCTCCGCCACGCCCGCCGCGCCCTGGGCGGGCGGGAACGTGAGCACTCCGGTCTGGGTCAGCGGCGCCAGCGCCTGCGCGCCGGACCCGGCCGGGTCGATGACGTGCACGGTGAACTCGCCGGCCGGGTAGACGGCGAGCAGCCGGGCCGCGTGCGCCACCGCGGTGTCCATGGCGAGGCGGCGCATCTCGTGCGAGTCGTGGAAGGAGCCGTCGAGGGACTCGGCCCGTCCGCTGTCGATCCACAGGCCCCGCTCCAGCGGCAGGCGGAGCAGCATCGGGATGCGGAGCCGCTCGGCCTCCGGCAGATGCAGATCGCCCAGGCGCAGCGCCATCGGTATCTCCATCGGCACCTGGTAGGCGTGCCAGACGGGGTTGTCCCAGCGGGCGAAGGCCGGCGGCAGCGCCGGCTCGACCACTTCGGACTCGGCGACAAGCTGGGCGATGTCCCGGTCGAGTGCCTCGCGGGCCTGGTCGACGAGCTGGGCGTACCGGGCGCGGGCGGCCTCGCGCGCGGCGTCGGCCTGGCCGCCGATCCGGCTGCGCGGGTCGGACAGGACCTGCTCCAGCTCCTTGTCCATGCGGGACTCGGCGAAGTCGACGGCGCTGCGGTAGGCGGCGGTGGTGCGGGCCAGGTCCTCGAACATGCCCCAGACCTGGTTGTAGAGCCGCTCCTCCATGGACCAGCCGGTGGCGTCCCCCGCGACGGGCTGGGCCGGGCGGCCGGGCTCGGCCGGGGGAGCGGTCGGCGGGGGCGGCGGCGGTGCGGCGGTCTGCCGGCCGGGGTGGCGGTAGTTGACCGGGCTGCCGGTGGGCGCGGGGTTCGGCGGGCGGCAGCTGCGGACGAGTGGGCCATGACGAACCTCCTGTCGTCTTCG